>SBAT01000357.1 GCA_005240105.1 Chloroflexota bacterium | reverse complement strand
GAGCAATTAGCCGCCGCAAACGAAAGGAAATGTCTTCTTGCTCATATTTCCAAAACTTGCCCGGTAAAAACTCTTCCCGCCGTTCAATCCAAGACCAACCGGACTTAATTGCATCTTCCAGCACTTCAGAAATCGCCGCTTCCTGTGCCGTGTTGAAATCTATGCCTCCGCTATCCAATTTCTTGAAGAACGTCTCCAGAATAAAGTGGTGTAGATTACCGAGCAACCTCGGTGAGAGTCCGGCTTCCGGCTCTACGCGAGGGTCCAAGCTAAGCACATGCGAAACCCAATAGCGAAACGGACAGCGGCCGTAATCATTAAGTCGACTGGCGCTGAAATGCTCAGGCATATCCACTTTGAGAACACCTGTTTTAACCGAATCAACAAGCCAACCATTGAATACACTTTCGCGTCCACCAAGTACACGCATTTGAGATTGGCTTATGCGACTAAACAAGTCATTTTCCAGCTTGTTGACCGCAGGCACATCGCTTAAATTGCTCTCCGCTCCTTCATGCAGCCAGTGCCAGCCATTGATGGCATCCACGGCAGAGGCCGGACTAATAAGCGAATTTTGATAAGGGGCAATAAAACCATCAGCCTTCTTATCTATACTCCGCAAGAAAAATGATGGGACACATTCTTGCCCCGACAATTCATAATGAGGGTAAGACAAACAAACAAAGGACTTGGCTCTATCTACTTGCGCACGGAATAGTGCCCACTCGTAAGTAGGATGTGATCGCGGATTATCAATTTCCACGCCTAATTTTGCCCAAGCCGCCAGCTCGTCGCCGCCAGCAAAACCGCTTGCTCCGGATCTCTGCGGGAATTGTCCTTCCACAAGCCCGGCAACAAAGACAGCTTCGAACGATTTGTTGGGAGCCAGCTCCGCTGAGCAAATCGTCACGCAATCCGGATGTTCAGGTTGACTGCGGAAATTGCTATCCTCAATGAGCTTCTCGAATGAATTGATAAATACCTCATACAAAACCTTATCCGAATCAAATATTCGCTCTTCTTGGATCAATAACGCTATTGCGTTGCGCACTTCCAGCATTGCCCGGCGGTCATAGCCCTTGAACAACTCTTGAGCCAAATCATCATCTTTGGTTATGACCATCAGCTGGTCAATCAGGTTTTCGAGCCAAACACAATAATCCGTAATTGACTTTGCCTCTGAGGCAGGAGTTACGGACTGGAAAAACCGTTCGATGACTTGAGCAATTTCTGGTTTGTCGGCAAAGGCTTTTTGCCACCGTTCTTTTCCGGAGACCAACTGTTTTGTCAGAGTAATTGTGTCAATTTCAGAAATCAGTCGCTTGTTGAAACCCATTCGCTCAGCGGCAAAAAACGGGCTGCGCAAACAAGCCACTACATCAAAGCGCTTGAAGTCGGCAAGAGAAAGCTTCATCACGCGGATTAAGAATTGAATCAGCGGCAATTCCGAAAGAGCGATGCTTTCGTCCATAAAATATGGAATGCCAAATCCACGGAATGCTGAGATAACTGCTGCTTTGTAGGGCTCAATTTGGCGAGCAACAACCAGAATCTCGCTTGGCCGTTTACCCTCTTCAACAATTAGCCGCTTGGCACGGCGGGCAATTTCCTGCACTTCCACAAAACGATCCAGAGCGCTGAATACTTCTTCATGGCGTGGGGTCCCTTGTATGGCACCAGTTGAACGCATTTTTGGTTTCAGAACGCTTACTAAATCTATGTATCCGCGCTCTTTCCACTGATACTGCTTAAGTTGTGATTCTTGTTCAGGTTCAAAATCAAACAACAGGCAAGTCTTCGTTGTATGTTTCGACAAACCTTCTATTACTTTTGCTTGCAGTCCGCTTATGCGATCGAAACCATCACATATGAGCCAATCAAAATTTAAGTCGGTTATTTTCTTCGACTCCAGGACTTCACGAGCAAGAAATGCCAGTCTTCTTTGATCCAATAATCCCAACTGATCAAGTTTTTTCCAATAGCCGTCATATACGAGGGCTAATTCAGCGTGGTAGGCGGACGGTGGGGCCTTCGACAAGCGACTTTGCACTGCACCAGAGCTGATGCCGGCTCTTTCCAGGGCATCAACAAGCTCCAACAAGGCTGGAGAAGTACCGACAAATCCGGATATGGGCTGCAGTATCGGCAGCTTCTTTTGCTCATTCAGTTCATGTAGAACTAGAGATATGACGCGCGCGCGCAGCTTGTCCGGTATAAGATGTGCCCCCTCGCCAGCTGCTGCCAACACCATTTGGCAGACCTGATAGAAGGGCATGATGTTCAATCCGAATATGCCCTTGATTTTTGTTTCCCTAAGCAAGTACTCGATGCGCTGGTTGAGCATGGTGCGGTAGCGCGCCGACGGCACCATGATGAGCGAATTCATCAGCGGCTTTTCGCGACTGTATTCAACCAACTCTTTCAGGACGAGTTCTGTTTTACCCGAGCGATAAGGCCCGACAATCAGCTCGATCACAGAAAATTCCTCACGCCAAAAATATTCGTGCTCGCCGAGGTTCGAACTCGGGACCTTCGGCTTCGGAGACCGACGCTCTATCCAGCTGAGCTACGAGCACATAAGGCGTAATTATATCGCTTGGTTGTCATAAGACCCTTTATTGTCGCTCACTTAGGCTTAGGAAAAGTTGCCCACAAGGTCTTCAAGAGCATTGTTGTTGTGAATGGTGACCCGTTTTCCTTCAATATCTATCCAGCCACTGGCGCGAAAGCGGTTGAGCACTTGAGTAACCGTTACCCGTGACGAACCAACCAGATCGGCTATATCTTGATGGGTGAGGCGAAAATCTATGCGGATGCCATTGGTCGTAACTTTGCCATAGGATTCCGACAAGGTAATTAAAAGCCTGGCAATCCGGCTGGGCACCTGGCGGAAAACAAGATCTTCAATTCGGGATTCGGCTTGTTTCAGTCGGGCACCCATAATTTCAATAATCCGTCCGGCAAAGTCCGGGCTGGTCCTGAGAAGCTCTTCAAACGCCTCTTGTCCAATTTCGTAAAACTTAGAGTCTTCCAGAGTTTCGGCAGTACTGTCGTGGTTGCCTTTGTCCCAAATAGCCTCAACTATCAAGTCGCCCGGTCCAAACAGCGCCAAAAGGACAGACTTACCATCACCAGCAGAGCGAGACAGGCGCACGCGTCCCTTTTCAATAAAGTAGATGGCTTGTGACTTGTCGCCGGCTGCAAAAAGTACTTGATGCTTGGGAAGCTCAATTTCATCGGCCATGCCAACAATCCTGTTCATCTCAAGAGGATTGAACGACTCAAAAACGTCGCTTTGCTTCATTGCTGTAATTTTTGGTGGCTGCTTCATAAATTTTTCAAATTTCGGTTGCCAGTATTTGAACTTTTTGAGCCTCTTGACCGTCTATATAAAAGAACCGGCTGATAAGTACGATTTTGTTGTCTAGCAACATTTTTATACCCGTCGACGGACTATTGAAACCCACCACAGGTAGTACCGCATATACAACAGAGGGGACGCTTACTTTTAATTCCCGCCTTTTGCACAAACCGCTATAATGCATTTTGGAATATAGGGTGGGGACCCTGGAAGTACGATGGTAAGACTGCGGCGCTTGCGCCTCCAAGTCTTGCCTGACCCATATGTGCCAGGCGGCATTACGTACCGACTTAGGAGAAGAGCAATGGCATTCGCAACAAAAGAAAAACCAACAAGCAAAGATGCAGTGGAAAAAAGCAAGATGAATACACCGAAAAAGGGAGATTCCGCCGAAGGCTCAGCCGATCGCAAGAAGGCGCTGGGGTTGGCTCTTGATTCCATCAAGAAGCAATTTGGCGACGGCTCCATCATGTGCCTGGGCGATTCCCGCCAGGGGCAAATTGAAGTGGTGCCAACCGGAGCCCTCTCGCTTGATGTTGCTCTCGGTGTTGGCGGAATCCCACGCGGTCGGGTAATTGAAATTTATGGTCCGGAATCTTCCGGCAAAACAACTCTCGCTCAGCACATTGCAGCAGAAGTACAGAAGCTGGGTGGTATTGCCGCTATCGTCGATGCCGAACATGCTATGGACCCTGAGTATGCTCGCAAGCTTGGCGTCAACGTCGAAGAACTTTTGATCTCTCAGCCGGATACAGGCGAACAGGCTCTGGAAATTACCGAGCAATTGGTCCGCTCTGGTGCCGTTGATCTGGTAATTGTCGACTCGGTGGCAGCCCTGGTGCCAAAAGCTGAAATCGAAGGGGACATGGGCGACAGCCTACCTGGACTGCAAGCACGTTTGATGAGCCAAGCTTTGAGAAAGTTGACCGGGGTTGTCTCTAAAACCAAAACCATCGTCATCTTCATCAACCAATTGAGACAAAAAATCGGTGTCATGTACGGCAACCCGGAAACCACCACTGGTGGCAATGCCTTGAAGTTCTACGCTTCGGTCCGCCTGGACATCCGCAAGATTGAAACCCTTAAGAAGGATGGCACGGAGTTCGGCAACCGCGTTAAGGTCAAAGTCGTTAAAAACAAGGTGGCACCGCCATTCAAGATTGCCGAGTTCGACATCATCTACGGACAGGGCATTAACACTGCCGGCTGCGTATTGGATATGGCTGCCGAGCTTGACATTGTGAAGAAATCAGGCACCTGGTTTAGCTACAACGAAGAGCGCATCGGGCAAGGACGCGATACTGCTCGCCAATACTTGGAAGCAAATCCAAAAATGTTGGCTGAAATTCAAACCAAAGTAAAAGCAGAGCTTGCGAAATCCTTAGCCAAGGTATAAGGTCTTTCTAGCGCATTGATTCCGCAGGGAATCCTAGAAAAACTCCGGTACCGTGGTGGCAGATAAAGCCAAGCGAACGAAGGCTGAATCCAGTTCCGCTTCTTCTGTGCGCCTTTGGTTTACAGCAGCCATAACCATAGTCTCCGGGGTCTTGCTGGGACTTTCAGCTCCCGGTATTGAGCAGTGGTATCTAGCCTGGTTTGGGCTGGTGCCACTCTTTTTACTTGTTGCCCAAGCACCAAATTTCACGCAAGCATTCATCCGCGGCTTCTGCTTCGGGTTTGCCTACAACTTGGTCTATCTCAACTGGTATCTCCACCTGCATCCATTACGCTGGATGGGATTCGACGACTGGCAGAGCCTGATAATGTC
>SBAT01000430.1 GCA_005240105.1 Chloroflexota bacterium | reverse complement strand
TTTGATAAGCAGCTAAAGCTTTAGCTTTTTTGCCCTGAGCTTCCTGCAGACGCCCTAAGTGCATCCACAACTGTGGATAGTTGGGACACATCTCGACAGCTTTGCTGATTTCATCTTCTGCTTTGGCTAAGTCACCGGATGATTCAGCTAACCAACCTAAATCGACATGCAGGGCAGCTGCCTCCGGCTCTAATTGCACAGCCTTATCCATTTGTTGGATGGCGCGCTTGGGCTGTCCACTGTCTGACAGAAGAAAAGCAAAATCAGCATGCGAGAAACCATCTGAGGGATCGCTGGCGAAGGCAGTTGTGTACGCGCGCTCTGCTTCTTCAAAATTACCTAAATTGGCATAGGCAAATGCTAACGAGCGAGTGTATTTTGCATTGTCTGGCGAATACACTAGCGCCCAACGAAACTCAGCTGCTGCATCCTTCCACTTACGAGCAGTAGCCTGAGTCAGCCCCATCTCAAAATGCATTTTGGCAGCCTTCAAATCCAAATCCTTGCATTCTTGCGCAGTCAATGGAATTGGCTCGCCAAGCCCAATTACAACACTAAATTCAGCTAAGGCTCTGAGCGGATTGGTGGTCATGAAACTGACGATACAGAGATTGCGGTGGGCAGCTTTGAAATTAGGATAAAAGCGAATTGCTTCTTCCAATTCAATTTGAGCCTGCTTGAACTTCCAATGACGGATGTAATAACTAGCTAAATAGTAGTGCTCGGCAGCGACTAATTGATTTTGCTCGGTTGTATCATCAGGAAGCTGAGCCCAGGCATTACTCATGAAAGCGAAATAGAAGGCTAGCGCGCCCATAAACAAAGTGGCAACAAAACTGCGGCTTCTTATCATCGAGAACTTTCCTCAGACCCCATTATGCCATTGGCATTTTACAAATACCGCAGGGTTATCCCTATATCTTCGCGAGCTGATTAAACCGCAATGATGGCGACGCCATTTTCTTCGGCAAAATCAACCATTTCCTTCTGGTCAACAATCATTGTATGACCAGCCTCAACAGCCAGTATGCCGCCCTTGCCTTTGCCGACAAGGGCTTGCAGGGTGCTCATGCCCACAGTAGGCGTATCAAACCGTTCGTCACGATTTTCCTTAGCCACTTTGACTACAACAACCGGCCCTCTAGCTAAAGCGACACCACGACGGATAGCTTCGTCTGTACCTTCAATAGCTTCAATAGCAATGATCATTTGATCTTTAACTACTACTGTTTGACCAATATCCTGACGCGAAACTTCTTTGGCCAGCTTAAAACCAAATTCTATGTCAGCGTATTCAGCAGCTGTCGGTTGACGCTTGGTAATAACACCAAAATCAGGGAACAGATGGCGCAAGAAATCTGATTGCGATAGGACTTTCATTCCATGTCTATCCAAGAAATCGCCCATCGCCCGCTGAATGGTGTCATCGTTGAAATTGGAGAGCTTGGACATTTCCCTTACAGCCCACCAATCTAACTTATGCAAGTTCTGCAAAATATTCAACTTGGGAATTTTGCCTATGAAGACAACATCTTTGACACCGGCTTCTTTCATCAAGTTGTAGTTGCGGCTCAATTGTCCTGGTGCAATCAGATGCACTTTCTCGCAATGTGACACCACATGATTTTCAGCTTCCGGCGAAAGAGCCAGGGCAATGACTCTGTAGCCTTTCTCTTTGGCAGACTTGGCTAGAAGTTCTGGTAATTTGCCTTCACCGGCAACAAGACCAATAAGCTTGGTGGAATTTTGAGTAAGTGTGGCTTGCGAACTCACGTAGGGCTCCTTACATGACGAAGAACTTTAAGCTTGCCAAGTTTATCATTTTCGGACTTGTTCTACCGCCTAGACCGTCTAAGCCGCGCACCCGGCTTGACATCAGGGATTCAATGGAATTAAACTGAGCTCATAAACACGATTCAGGGTTATATATAAGTAGCCGGTCCGTGCGGATATTTCGTATTCATAGGAAAGTCATGTCTAAAGTCTTAATCGCAATTGTAGCCAGTCTTGGCATAGTCACTCCAGTCCTCGCGCAGGACGGGCGGGGCACTGACCCCAACTTCAAACACTTTTACATGGCCCGCCAGCAGGTGCAGGTCGTGGACGAAAGCCCCATTATCACGAACACCCAGAGTGGAGGCGGCGCAGCCGGTGGAGCAGGCGCTCCCGCAACCGCTCAGCCATTGCCCAGAGCCAGCTTCCAGACCTATTTCCAGGGCTCACCCGGAGCACCCAGCAACTTGCCGAAAGTTTACAATGGTGTGCCGCCCAAGCTGCCACCGGCGCCTAATGCCATGAGCGGGCAAGCCGGCACGCTCAAACCGAAGAAAGCAGCCGCCAAATCGAGCTATCCCGGACTAAAAGCTTATAAGCCTTACAGCGGCTATGGCGGCGCCACCCCCAAAAGCTCAGGGGATGCCTCCGGTGGCTCATCGACATCAAGCAATGTCCACGGCAGCGTATTACATTGGCGCAAGAAGTATTAAGCGCCACTCCTGCCCCAAAGATGTGATGTGGTAGTATTAAAAACCTTCAGCCCGTAGCCCAGCTGGATAGAGCGCATGGCTACGAACCATGAGGTCGTAGGTTCGAATCCTACCGGGCTGGAATTTTTTAAACCATCGGTAATACCGCCGGTGGTTTTTGCTTTCAATCAATTATTACGACAAACTAGAATAGATTTGGTAGTTGGGATTTTGAAACCTATGAAAATATCAGGCTTGCTAACAATAATTCCCAGCGTCCCGTCCGCGGTGTTCGTTCCGTATCCGTCGGAACCGTCATATCAACCCGGAGCTCAGTCAGGCTGGATCCCAAAGGGAGACAATCAAATCAGTCAAATTCGCGATTTTTTGATAAATGAAGGCATTCTAGATAAACCCAAGGGTTGGCCCAGTAAGACCGTTTATTATTACGATGTTCAGCTCGACGAATCACTACTGGCAAAATGGAAAAACCAGCACGCGTCATAGCCTGCAGCACAAGAAGTGACGTGATGGAAGTGGATAATTTCAATATTCCAATAAATCGCTACTACATTTTCCTTGATGAAGGTGGAAATTTTGACTTCTCAACGAAGGGAACAAAATATCTAACTCTCTCAGCAGTCGTAGCAAATCGTCCGTTCTATTGGGACAATCCACTATTATCACTAAAATACGATCTTTTGGAAGAAGGATGGGACAAAGAATACTTGCACGCAACAGAGGACAAACAGATCATAAGAAATCGCGTGTTCGAATGCATTTCAACAGAGCTGAGTCGCTTGCAAGTACACAGCATAATAGTTGAAAAACGTAAAACGCTTCCCAACTTACAAAGTATCGAGACATTTTACCCAATGATGCTTGGATGGCAATTGCGTTACATTTTTAACAGTCTTACATTGAAGGAAGAGTCCTCAACTGAAGTATTGGTCATAACAGACAAGATACCTGTGAATAAGAAGCGTTCCGCTGTAGAAAAAGGCATTAAGCAAACACTTGCAGATAAGGTATCGCCCCGATTTAAATACCAAATTTTCCATCATGAATCTAAATCCTCCCTGGGACTGCAAGTCGCCGATTATTGCAATTGGGCTATCTATAAAAAATGGACCGACGGTGATTCACGAAGTTATGATCGCATTCAAAACTGTATTAAAAGTGAGTACGAAATCTTTAAAATAGGAACCCAATTCTTTTACTAACAAAAAAATGACCGCTCTAACTACACCTTTGAGGGTGAGAGCCCAGGGGCTCTTTTTATTAGAGCGGTACCTTTTGTGTTCTTATTATAACCCAACTGTCAAGCCCTACTCACTGACAGGACCGTGAATGCCTGAAGGCGTGGAAATTTAGACCTTTAGCACACCACGAAAACCTCTTGCGGCGTAGTAAGAGGATGCGCCGTTGTGATACACGAAGACATTTCCGTAGCGGAAATCACCAAACAGGGCACCACCGAGTTTTCTAATATCCGCAGGTGTTTTCACCCAACTTGATGTTTTCAAATCGAAATTTCCAAGTTCTTGCAACTGACGATATTGCTCTTCCGTCAAAAGCTCAATGCCCATGGCAGCTGCCATATCTATAGCGTTACCTTCTGGCTTAAATTCTTTCCTTGCGTCCAGTCCTTCCCGGTCGTAACAAATGCTTCTGCGTCCCTTAGGACTTTCCGCTGAACAATCATAAAAAATGTATTCGCCCGTCTTTTTATCATGACCAACAACATCCGGTTCGCCACCAGTTCTTTCCATTTCATTGAGCGACCACAGTTTTTCAGGATTAGCTTCCAGTCTGGCTTGTACTTTCGTCCATTCAAGACCTTTATGCCTGTTCATGTTTTTCTCAAAACGGGCTTTCAGCGCGCCGAACAGTAGTAGACGCTGTTCTGACGACAACGTCTTTTTATTAACGTTAGTGTTTTTCATACTTAAATATCCGAAAGCCTACAGAGATTCGTTTTGAAAACCAGTAGTTACTTTACGGCCGCCACAAGTTTCGCATTCAGCGTAATTTTTGTATTGAGCAGTCGCGAAATTGGGCAACCGGCTTTTGCCTTTTGTGCGGCTTCTTCAAACTTCCCTTGATCAGCCCCTGGGATTGTTGCAGTTAGATCAAGCACAATTTCAGTTACTGTAAAACCAGCATCTGTTTTTTCCATTGTCAAAATCGCTTCGGTATCGAGAGATTCTGCCGTCATTCCCACTTCGCCAAGCTGATTGGACAGAGCCATTGTGAAACAACCAGCATGTGCAGCGGCAATTAATTCTTCGGGGTTGGTGCCGATGCCATCTTCAAATCTGGTGCTGAAAGAATACTGAGTGTTGCTCAGAACACCACTTTGAGTTGAAATTGTCCCCTTGCCTTCCTTTAGGTTTCCTTGCCAATGGGCTGTTGCTGTGCGCTTCATAAATCTCCTCGTTGCCAATAGACAACTAAAAATCGTAACGGAGGAATAAGTATATTCGCAATGACAACTTGTCCTAAATTCCGGCGATGCACTATTTCAACGGGTTCACTTTCCTACTCGATTGTTGGATCTCGGAATAACATGAACAGAATACTCAACTAGATTAATTTTCCCGTTTTGGCATGATTTCTCGCGCGAGAAATCATGCTACTTCAGGAAACTGTTTTCGAAGCAGAAGATTTACCGTCACAGAGGAAATCCCATTACGATCCCACACTGTGGTGGGTTCACCAAAGCGCAGGACGTCAGTACCTTAGATTTCGGTTCTCGAAGAGCGTCACATGCCCATGACCAAACCAGAAGACTAAAGTATGCAACAACCCCTAGTCCAATGAACAAGATTGCAAGCTTGGTACTTCTACGCCAAAAAGCTGCCCAAATCGCAAGTCCGACCGAACAAAAGATCATAGATAGAAGAAGCGCCGGTACAGCAGAGACTCCCAGTAGAACAAGCATTAATGCGATCGCGATCCATAAGAACCATACGAGCAAGTTTCCTTTCGTAAGCTTTCGCATATTGCCTGTTCCTCAACGTATTCCAGCACAAAGCATTCTTCCACCAATCGACGCAAGTTAAGCCGCAACAATATCTCCATCTCTCATCAGGGGCTTGTCTGCGATTCGGCTGATTTTACTGCGCTGATTAAGCGGTTCATCTAATAGCCCTCTTACGAGCTTTCTAATAGCCTTTTCGCGAAGAAGGGCGGGAAATTTGCCTCAATCAGGAATGAACCGAATAAGTCTCTCCATAATGACATCAAAAGCCAAAACATGATCATATTCAAGTCCAACTTTTACAAGAGAAGCAACATCAGTTAAGAACCGGCTATCAGAAAGCTTTTCCCTCAGGTTAATCTCCAGGTCTTTACTCCCAACCTTGCGCCCGCTAAGTTGCATATACTTACTGAAACACTCCACGATCTTCTCAGGGTCGCAATCACAATAAGTGAGCGCATACCATAAATCAAAAAGATCTCGTCCCTTCTTGCGCTGATAAAGAGCCCTGACCTTCGTACCCAATAGCTCATTGAGCGCAAATGTTCTCACCTTCGCGCTGCCGGTAAACCAATCTGATTGAACACTAAAAGGCAAGTCTTCATAGCCGAGCAAGGAGAAATTTTCAATCATATTGATTTCAACTTTCAGACGCATCGGAATAGATGGCTCGGTCTCCGACTCAAAGCGATAGAATAGTTTTACACTACCTTCAGACACTTCACGTTTTGGAGTGCCAAGCCAGGGATCTAATTTTTCGCGAATTGCATCGAAAAGTGGTCCAGCTTTGCCAGGTTCTATCTTCACAAGATCAATATCTTCAGAATATCGACTACCGCCGCCAAAGTAGAACTTGTTGAGGACTGTTCCACCGCGCATGGCGACAAGTTGTTTCATGCGATCATCACCAAACAATTCTGCTATTGCTCGCGCCACAATAAGATCTTGCTCGACTTGAAGATCACTTCCCCAAGGAGCAACTGCTCGCCACTCGTCGATAGCTGACTGAGGAATCATGGTTCGATATCTATCTCATCATTGACCTTCACACGCCACCGCTCATCGATGGCAACAGAATGCTCCGAGCCGTCGCTTCTCAAAAGAATTAGACGTGGTCTTTGCTCCAGAAGCCACCTAGACAATGGATCGGAAAGTCTACGTTCGTTGAGTTTGTCGAGGATAATTCCGAATCGCTGAACGACAGACAATTCAAATGCTTTGGCCGCCTCAACTAGCTCGCGAGGCTTAAGGTTTTCGGCAAGCTCCGCTATAACAATAGCAACGGGGCTTAGTCCGCCAATTTCAAATGAATATCGAACTAAATCCAAGGCTGTTGCTTCCGGCGTGGATACCTGCATATAGCCCGTTCGGGTCTTATGTTTTGTCGTAGGCGTGTTGTCCAAATATCGCTTGGAGAAAAAGCGGATTCTCGTTCGTCCACAGTCAATGAGTCGATGAGAGCGCTCAGTAACGACCTGAAATTCTTGTGGACGATGATGAGCAGCCCCATACAGCTCAGCTGCGCTCAGAAGGCCAACATAATAAGTCTCACCCATGAAGTTCAGCATGTCATCGACAAACCAGGTTGCCGGTAGACAGCCAGAGACTCGATATTCAGGCGGGACGATGACATAAAATCCTTTTCGTGGATTGGCGATGGCACCGCGCTGTCGTAGCCTGCTTATAGCTCGCTCGACCGCCTTTTCAGACTTACCAGTTGCCGAGACGACAGTCGGAAAAGAAAACGCATAGCGTCCCCTTGCCTGTAAACTCTCGATATATTGAGGAATTGCCATGTTTTCATATTAGCATACCGTTTGCAATAACCCCCTGATTATGGGGGTTATTGCAAACGGTAGCGCACACAAGAAGCGCCTGCCGGAGACGAGAGCATTTTTTAGGTTTATCAGCGCCCCTTAGGCGTCGGTCGGCGCGGCGGCCGCATCGGCGGCGGCGCTGGTGGTTTAGCTTTACCGCGCTGATCAAATGGATTGAATGATTTAGGCTTCTGGATAAATTGCTTGGGAAGTTCTTTTGGTTTTTCGCTCGGTTTTTCTTCCATATCAAGTCCTTCACGGTATTCATGCAGTCATATGCAACTAGACAGATCTTACCGTTAGCTTAATATGCCCGTCTACCATCACGCTTAATCTTAATGACTCTATTGAAACACAAGCCGGAGCGTTGGATAAGACGGCAAACGAAATGTGTCTCCTACTTGCAATATACTCCACGCATTTTGTTGAAGATTGCCATTAGGGGGCTGTTTCCAATATCAATGCCTCTCATATGGGCTCGTTCAAGATCTTGAATGGCAGCCAATTGTACTGGCCCAAGTGCGTCAATACCGCCTGACAGTGTCAGAAGGGTTTCAGCTAGCTCTTTTGCCTTTCCTGGATTGGCTTTGCTTTCCAACAAAGAGTAGATAAAGAGTTTTTCTAAAGGCTGCTGGTCTTGATTCAACTCGGAATTCTCGAGTCCATCGACCCACTGCGTAAAATCGGTTACAACCTGTTGCTTATTTTTGTCTGACATGACTTCGTGTGCCAATTTCGAGACCTGAATGCGCGTGTCTCTTATATTGGCGAAACTGACTCCATTCAGTGTCCCTAATCCTGTCTTCTGGTCCATTTGAATGTCAGCATCCTTGCCTTGAACGCTGTCTGCATTCGCGGTGCTTTGGCACCGCCATTTCCCGTCTGAAAGCCGTAAATAGTGTTTAGTCTCTGCGTTCTTGCCGTCTTCCCAGGAAAACTTTTGCAATGAGCCGTCAGTTGCGAACTCACCTGTAAATGTATCACCGTATTTGAATTTGGCAGTTGTCGTACACCCTGACCTAACTATTTCTCCTCTGCCGATGTCCTTGTGCTTAACGGCATCTACATTTATATGCCCCATGATGGAGTCAAGAAAGAGATCTCTATTTGTGCCATCAGAGATAGCTACCAGAAACGCCTGTCTCTCGTTGTTGACTGCATTGTCTACTGTTGCCATTAATGTTGCCTCAAAGGATTCCGAACTAAAGGCTGACTAAATCTTACGCCTTTTTGGTATAGGCATTTTAGCGTCTACGCTTCTTTTTCCTATGGGAAAACTACGCACGGTAAAACCAACAACGAGTCACTCATTGCCGTATTTACCGCACAGACTATGGTGTGGTCACGATAGTCACAGACAGCCAAGCACCCTATTC
>SBAT01000265.1 GCA_005240105.1 Chloroflexota bacterium | reverse complement strand
TTGTTTCTGCCGAACAGCTGGCACCTTTTCTCGATGGAGATCAATCTGACTCCGGAATGATCTTGAATGCCTTGGCTCAATTCAATGGTCACCCCGAGGTAACCAGAAGTGGCTACATTGTGTATGTCTTCCCTGACTTTATGAATGAAAAGTTTGTACCTGCCATTGCTGAAGTCCGTTCGGAGCCCTACCTTCATGAAGATGATTGGAAGTTTTCCGCTCTTCAAACGCCGACAATCATGTTTGTGTTGACATTAGCTTGCTTGAATTTTGCCGGAAGCTGGTGGTTGTTTGGACATATAGCAACCATCCACATGCTGCATGTCCTGGCGATTGTCATTGATGTCTTGCTGACTTACGCCATTGTGTTTTTGGCAATACCGGCAGTTAGGCTCGTGGCTATCTGGGTCTTGAATGAGCGTATTCGCCAAAGGAACGAGCGTAGACTTCGTGCATTTGAATCATTGAACAATCCAACGGCAGAAATTAGACAAGAAATAGAAGAAGCCAGAGAAATAAAAGCCGAGCAACTTTCCTTGATGCGTGAGGATAAGACGATTATCTACACCTCGGAAAAGGATAGTATCGAGCAGAAGTTTGAGGAGCCGTCGTAAGCTGAGTTGTGGATGGTTCAGATTACTTTATGGTTCCATAGCATTTCCAAAAAAGACTGTACGGGCACAACATCAATTGGAATGCTTTCACTGTTGATGCGCCGCGGCCTTGGCACAAGTGAAACAATATAGGCAGCCTTCGGCTTGTGCTCCTGGCAAAAGGCTAAGAGCCCCCTGTAATCGTTGGTATCAATCCTGTCGGCAATGGTCACTTCAATAGCTATTGTCCCGCCATCAAGAACGAAGTCAACTTCCAGTCCTGTTTTTGTTCGCCAGTAATTGATTTCAAAGTCCTTTTCATTGAGTGATCTGTAAGCGATGAGTTCCTGAAGGAGATACTGCTCTAGTGACTTTCCTGCAGCTGTACCTCGAAGATCACTAATTTTCTGTTTTTGGACATAATTAGCCACACCAACATCAAAGAGATAGAACTTTGGCATTTCAGAAATAATTTGTCTGCCGACTTGCTTCTTGTATGGATAAATCATATAGCCAAGTAAAGTATCTTCAAGAATGTTGAAGTATTCTCGTACTGTCTTACCGTCTATTTGTGCGTCCCGGGCAATACTAGAGAAGTTGATCATCTGACCGTTTGAAAATCGCAGAGCATCCATGAAACGGGCAAAAGCGGGCAGGTTTCTTACTAGTCCTTCGGACTGAATTTCCAAAGTGAGATAGTCTTCCATGTATGCCTTCAGAGACCTTGAGACGGATGGTGAGTCGTAATGCGCAGGAAGTGTTCCTCTGTTGAATATTTTTAGTAAGTCAAAATTTGGCAGCTCGGGATAAACAAGGGGGAAGAAGTTATATTTCCATGCGCGACCACCGAGCATATCGACTCCAGATCTTTTCAGTTTGCGAGCACTGGAACCACAAAGAATGAATTGAAACCCCGTATTTTCAATTAGCCAGTGAATTTCATCGAGTAAGGCTGGCACCTTTTGGACTTCATCAACTATAACCAGACCGGCATTGCTTTTACTCGCCTGCAATTCTTCACGAAGGATGTGCGGTGCCCTGTTGAGATTCAAAAACAGGTCTGATTGCAGAAGATCGTAATAAATGGCTTGGGGAAATGAATGCTTCAAGTAGGTGGACTTGCCGGTTTTGCGTGCACCCCAAAGAAAGGCTGATTGCCTTTTGGGCAGATCGATGGTCAGATATCTATGATAATACGGCATTACTTTTAAGGAGTATGATCCGGATGAGTTAGACTTATTAGGAGTTTACTCCCCAAAAGTCTAACTGTCAAGATGAATAATGCGCGATATTGGAGTTTGGCGCAATTTGCAATTATGATACCGAGTGATTTTGGCAGGCGGCTCTTGCAAAATTGTCTCGTCAGAAGCAGCAAGGCAATACAGGAAAATCATGGGTGAATAAAGCACCTATGCGAGTTCGTATTTACCCCATTGAAGACGAGGGTCAGTTTCATTAGAGTATTACCAGGACAGGTTTTAGTGGGTCTCGTTAAGTTATGTCGGACGCAGGTTTTAGCAACTCTGGACAAACAAAGTCGGACAAATTGACTGGTTCGGACACCGCCCGTGGTATCTATTATTATGATAAAAGCGACGATTCTTGGAGATCCGCCGTCAGGAAAAATGTAGAGCCTGATTTGGCCAAGGAAATTTACGACTGGTGCTCTCCAAGCGTTGTGCAGACTCTTCGGATGAATTGGTTAGGTAGAGGCGGTACGGGAAGTGGCTTCGTAGCTGACGAAGACGGTCATATCGTAACTTGTTTTCACTGTGTTGATGATGCTAATGAGTTGGTTGTTATGACGGCAAGCGGGGAATTCTTAGATGCTACCGTTTCGGCATATGATAAGGACGCTGATATAGCCATTCTCAAGGTTAGTTCGGGTACCAAGAACATTGGACCAATTGGACCAGCCCTCGCTATGACTGATGAATCGGCATTAAAGCCACGGGATCAGATATTTGCTCTGGGACATCCTAAAGGGGATAGGCATACTTACATTTCGCCCGGTAGCTATCTTACAAGTTGTGATCGATTCGAGATTGAGAATTATTTTGAAACCACTATTCAAAAGGCTACTTCAGCACCAAGTGTGCGAAAGCTGGGGCAGTACTGCCTGGGCGACAAAAGCTTAAACAACAAAATGTTAGCTGTGCGTGCAGATATCTATCACGGAAATTCTGGAGGTCCTATTGTCAACGAACGAGCAGAGGTTGTAGGTATTGTCGGCGAAGGTGCTGATGATGATCCAGTCAATGGTGCTGTTCCGGCAAGTATAATCCAGAATATGCTGAGCCGAGTGCAGGCAGACGAACGAGCGCACAATACAGCAGTGAAGGCTCGGTCCCAAGCCGTGAAACAGCTATACCGTGTAAATTAGGAGAAAAGTGCAGCCATTGTTACTGTAGAACTCTGTTTCTTCTGTATCTTTGCCTGCAATAGCGATGCTGCCGGCGGTAATTCGGTTGCCCTGCTGGATAGCTTCCCCGTCCAGCATGTAAATGAACTCCGGTCCTGAGTGTGTGTGCCTTGGAAAACTCGCATTTGGTTCAAACTTTACCAGTTGTACTGATTGTCCGTCGCTAGTGCCGAGGTCTTTGATGAAGACGCCTTCAGCGAAGGCAGACTTGCGCCAAGGGATACTATCCACATGGGAATACTGAAATGGTTGCTTCATTATTTAGTAGCAGCTGCTGCGACTTTGTCTTTCTTTTCTTCCAGAGTCCAGTATTTGTCGCGGTGCTCTCTGTAATACTCGAGCGTTTGTTTTATGCCATCTTCCAGCGAGGTTGTTGGCTCCCAGCCGATAAAGTTCTTGATCTTTGTGATATCGGAATAGAAGTCACCTTGCTCAACTGCTTTGCGCTCAGCGGAGAATTCGGCAAATTTCCAATTGCCGGAGCCTGAAATGTCGACGATTTTCTTGACCATCTCCAAGAAGCTCACAGGTACGTCGGAGCCGACATTGAAGATTTCGCCGTAGCATTTTGGCTCTACCGAACAACGCAAAATAGCGTCTATGCAATCATCAACATAAACGAAATCACGCAATATGCCGCCGTCGCCAAAGACTTGAATTGTTTGGTTGTCCAACGCTAATCGGATAAACCAATTGAATACACCAAAACGCGAGTGCTTCATCTGCGAACGTGGACCATAAGTGTTGGTCAGACGAAGCAACACGGAGCGAATGCCGTGGACATCGTTGTATACCTTGATGATTTTCTCTGCCGTCAAATTGGAGATTTCATAGATGCCTTTGGGATTTGTCGGGGCATCCTCACTTGCCGGCAGTGACAGTGAAGGGCCGTACTGTCCGCGCGTGCCTGTGTAAACAACAATGGCATCGCGGTTGTACTTCTTCAATGCTTCCATAATCACGGCTGTGCCGGTGATGTTGATTTCGATATCCGGAAATGGATTTACAAGGCTTGTTACGTGGCAAGCTTGACCAGCCAGGTGGAATACAAAGTCTTTGTTGCGGACTAAATATTCGACAGCTGAAATGTCGCGAATGTCACAGTAATTTACGTGAATCTTATCGCGCACTGGCCAGATATTAAATTCGTTGCCGCCATAATCAGGAATCATGGCGTCTAGGACTGTAACCTTGGCGCCCATGTCGGCGAGCTTTATAGCTAAGTTTGAGCCAATAAAACCCATCCCGCCTGTAATCAGCACGTTCTTACCGGCAAATGTTTTGGCGTTTAATTCTACCAAGGGATTAACTCCTGCTTATGTAATCACCGCTCGTAAAAGGCGCGATCTGATTACTGTGGCAATACAAGGGGAAATTCTAGCACCTTGATAACCAAAATATGGTTCAACTAAAGCCTCATTAATTCAGTAATGGAGCCTTTCCACTACTATTTACAAGTTGGCGGATAACGCCCAGAATAGCCCAGAAGTTAACCAGGGGTAACTAGATGTTTCAAGTTCCATTCGGCGACATGAAGACTCACTATCAACAGTTCAAGTCGGACATTGATACGGCAGTCCACCGCGTGCTTGCAAGCGGGCACTATATTCTTGGCCCTGAACTGGAGAAATTCGAAAAGGATTTTGCGAAGTTCGTCGGCGTCAATTATGCCGTTGGAGTTTCTTGCGGAACCGAAGCAATTTACTTGGCACTAGCTGCAATGGGTGTCGGACCTGGTGATGAAGTAATCACAGTTGCCCACACAGCAGTACCTACAATCAACGCAATTTCAATGACAGGCGCAACACCTGTATTTGCCGACATTGATGCGAAGACTTACGTGATGGATATAAATTCCGTGGAGTCACGAATTACACCAAAGACAAAAGCTATTGTTCCTGTGCACCTCTACGGTCAGATGGTGGACATGGAGCCTTTGATGAAATTGGCTTTGAAGCACAGAATTCCAGTCATGGAAGATATTGCTCAAGCAACTGGTGCTCTGTTCAAAGGTGCAATGGCTGGAACTATTGGCGAGTATGGTGCTTTTAGTTTTTATCCAAGTAAAAATTTGGGTGCTTTTGGCGATGGCGGAATGGTCGTCACAAACTCCAAGGAAAATTACGAGCTGCTGCTCAAGCTGAGAAACATGGGACAGTCCCAGCGTTATCATCACGACATTGTTGGTATCAACAGCCGACTTGATGAAATTCAAGCTGCCATACTTGGTGCGCAATTGCCCTATGTCCATGAGTGGAATGCCCGTCGTCGTGAAATCGCTAAGCGGTACGATGAAGGCTTGAAGGGTTTGGTCACAACACCGCATGAAGCTGCATACGGTCAGCATGTGTATCACTTGTACGTCATCC
>SBAT01000403.1 GCA_005240105.1 Chloroflexota bacterium | reverse complement strand
CTGTCTTAATGCATGGTATGGACAACTGCCCAGGCAACAGGCTGGTCGAATGTTTGATACTTACGATTATCTTTTGCGTAATGCAACAAGTGAAGGATAATGTGGTGGCACCACGCTACATAGGCAATGTTATCGGTATACACCCGATACTTATTTTCATTGCCATCATGATCGGAGCACGTCTAGACGGAATAATGGGCATTATTTTTGCCTTGCCTGCTGCTTGCGTGATAAATGTCATCGTCAACAACCTGCCGCTTAAGTCAGAAGCTCCGGACCCGGAAGCTTTGTCGTAAATAGTTACATGTTGTGCCCCTTTGTCATTCCGAACGCAGTGAGGAATCTGCCGCGAGTAAGCAACGTACAAGCTGATCAACTCGAACATCGATCCGTCTCGGCAGATTCCTCGGCTAAAGCCTCGGAATGACAAAGGGAACTAGGTTCTTCTCACTTCTTACCTTCCAGCTCTTTGTTAAGCTGACCATGTAGCTTATAGCCGGCAAGAGTAATCTCAAAACCTAGCCTATGTGCTGCTTCCAATTGTTCTCTTACCACTTTGCTCAATTTCCAGAAGTTTTTTCCAGCACCCATTCGCACATCATTTTCCAGCTGCTCGACCTGCGGAATTAGTGACTGCACGCTGTTGTAGAATTCTTTCAATTGCGCACTTTGTTGAGGCATCAGGTCAGTGGAATTAATCATAGAAGACAATTTCGCTTGTCTTTCAGCACTGCTAACCTTGTTTTTAAAATTGCTTATTGTGCTCAATAGGCTAGTCGATTCTTTTTGTAACCTAGTGACAATTTCATTTTTAGAATAATATCCGCCGGTCAAGAACAATACGTCTCGCGCATCACGACTTATATCGTCTATAGCATCACTTATGCGAGAGAATTCGTCGTAGCTATTATATTGATTTACCAACGGTCTCAATGAACTTGGAGTCGTTTCCTCAAGTGTACGAGCATGAATCTCATTGTCCAGATCTTTAATTGTAGAGACTGTTACCGCTCTATTCTTCTCTGGGTCATCTAGCTGCTTCCAGAGAACAAGTTTTTGTTCCAGCAACGGTCTCTTCCATGCCGGCGCTGTTGGAATTTCCTTCTTTAACGCAAGCTCCGTCCGCAATTCATCGGCTTTACCGGTAATCTTCCAACAAAGACTTTGAATGTCCGACATATGTTCAGCCAGCCCGTCATTGACTGGCGTAAATTTTCTACCTTGGATAGGCGACGTCGTCTGCAAAGACTCCAAAGCAGGCAATGCTCTCCCTAAGGACTGGCGAAACTGCGTAAGCACATGATTCTGTTCGCCTGTTAGCTCATTGCTTGCTTCCAGCGTTTTCATTGTATCTTCATTGAATTCGCTCTTCAGTCCTTTCAAGTCGCGCTGAAGGGCTTTATAGTTTGTTTCCAAACGATCCCAGTCACTCTCTTCCATTCCTCCATATGTATATAGACGATCGCTTAAGGTCCTCACCTCAGACTCTATTTTGCCGACGTAGTACGACAATGTTTGATATGCACCGAGGATCTTGATTTGAGCGGACTTTCGTTGATCATCCGGTGAAAGGTCGTTGTTAACGGAAATCTCCTGCCCGCGTTGTAACTTCGGCAACCTATCCGCGACAGCCGATGCCCTGTCAAAGCCGTCACCTAAAGCTTGGTTCAGTCCATCCACAACGCTCTGCAATAAGCGGTTGGCTTCGCTTTGCTTTTTATCAGCTAACGCTTGCGCAATTAATGGCAGCGAGTTGACAGCTTGCCTGGTATTGTCTTTCACGTCCTGCCAGGGTTCAACCAGCTGAGGCATATTTCGAGGTACAACTGTGCCGAGAATACTTTTTCTGAGTTCTTCAACGTTTTCACTGACTTCTCCTTTTGTGCAATCAAACGCTAATGAGGCTAGCGCTTTGGCATCAGGGTTTGGTTGAGATAAAATTGTCTGGGCATTCTTGCTCCAGTCGAGAATTCTTTTTGCATGAGTTTCGAAGAGAGTTAGCGCTTCTGCGCTTAAAAGCTCGCTTCTCGGCTCCGGCTTGGTATTAACCGGCAGCATGTGTAATTCAATTTTCCGCTCATCCAATTGCGGTTTGCAAGGCAACAATATTATGGGTTTGTCCTTGAATTTTGTCTTCGGGTTATAGACTACTATCGGGTCTACGTAAAATGGACCCGGTGCCTTTCCCTTCTCTTTTGTCCAAGCTAGGGTGTAACAGTCTGAAGGTAGTTGTCCAGACTCAGAAGACTGTCTTTCTTCTAACTCTTTTGGTATTGAAGTAAACTCAAAGCTGGACATCTTACGACCTTATTATTTCTGCCGCCGACGCATGATCTCGCCGAATACTTCACCGTAAAACCCTTCGTCGTCCGGCTTTAAAGGCAATGCCTTTCCGCGCAATTCTTCTTGAAGCACTTTACCGTGTGTATCTTTGTTGAATAGCTCTCCGCGAGTATTCTGCTTGGACATCTTACCCAGTACTTCCAAGGACTTGTTGGGATCGCTCGCATCTACGTACTGAAATCTATTTCCTAAACCTTGCAATCCCACGCAATCAAATTGATCTTTAACTGTCGGGTCCAATCCAAAAACAACAATACGACCGCCCTTGAATTCGTTGGCAAATTTCTCTATTTCCTCGCACACGTTACCACCACAGTTTTCTTGACCATCGCTCCAAAGAACCAAGAGAGGTCTTTGACTACCGCTTTTTTCCGCGTCAAGTCGGCATTGGTCAATGGCGTTGGCTACTGCTGTTGCCGGGCCATTCGGCTGAAGTTTCTTGATTCGCTCAACTATCTGTTTGCGTCCCAATACTTCCTCCCCTTGTCCAAACAGCAGTCCTGTTTGTTCACTGTTTTTCTTGCTCGGATCTAGAAAAGCTTCATGTGTTGTCGGATCTACCGACAGTCCGAAGATGCGACCGCTACACGCCTTAACATCGTCAAGTCCACTAACAAAGGTAGCCAGCACATCCTTCAATTGTTCAAGTTTCGATCTTGAATCAACAGTCATGCTGCTTACTGTTGCTTCCTTGTCACCGGCACAGTTGGCACTAAACTGAGACATCCCTGCAAGAGGTTGCTCATTCATGCTACCGGTAACATCGATGCCAAGGAATATCTTGTCCGGCTGCCAGGCATCCACTTTCTTCTGTGTCTCTTGCGGCTTATCGGTGGATTCTAGGTTCTGTGCTAACAGGTGCGGAATTGGTTCAAGCCAGCGACTCGCATCAATTCCTACTGAGCTGTTGTTGCCGGAATCGGCAATCAAAGCACCATCAGAGTCAAAAGCAGGCATATAGGTAAAACTCACCAAGCCAAAATCAAGCTAGAGCTTAGTCCTCAGCCTATAAGGTGGCAATCGTAAGATCCCCCATCACGGCAAAAATATTTAGCTTATAGGAGAGGGAGTCTCAGGCAAAACAGTCTCAGACTTTCCCTGAAGCTTGCGGAAGACAAATGCTACAGCACCAAGAGAAATTACCATTGTGACAAATACACCAACGCCAAAGCACAAAGTGCCGACGAAATTCATCAAAAACAAAACAAGATCAAAAAGGAACAATTGCCACTTCACACCCTTTGTTAAATCCCAACTCTTCTGCAAAGCTTCAATTGGACCGCAGCCGTCTTCGACAATGAAATAAGGGAAGAATTTGAGTTTGATAGCGACAATGATGCCCGGCACAACTAGGAGAAACGTACCTATTTGCACAGCAATATGGAAAATCAGAAAAGCAACGAGCACACTAAAAGTCAATGGGAAATAGTTGAACATCTGGTTAAAGTCGGTTGGGCGTTTATCAACCAAATCAAGGCATATCTTCAGTAGACCCATCGCTAGTCCTGAAGCAGCAACAACAGCGCCCAAGAGACCAACGGACATAAAAATCTGAGAGACAGTAGACTCTGCACCGATGACGTTGCTGATAACCATCATGAAACCCAGTGGAACGCAACCAGCCACCATGGTCATAACCAATCCGCCAAGCAACAGAACGAAATTATTCTTCGCTAGGTCCCAGCCAACCTCAAGTGATTCCGCTATAGAAAATCTTGCCATAATCCCCTCATCCAACAACATCAAACAATTTTACAGTAAGTAGTTGACACCCATACATCCGTATGTTATCTTTTTAGTCATCAGGTTGAACTTTCCACCAATCCAAATCGCCCCACCTGGAGCTTTCCGGGCTCAACCTGACTACTGCTGCCACCAAGATCCCTCTTGTCGTAACCTAGGTAACACCTAGGTTACGCAGCGGCTGTTTTGACACCACTGTAATCGTATTATGCTTTAGTATTGATTGATAGCTATTGCTACATATTTATTGATCAAGTTCCGTTGTAGAAGGACAAATCAAATGCAAACTAATTTCCTGCGCATTGCTTTAGTCGCTGGTGCATTATTTCTATCAGCCTGTTCGCAATCAGGAGCGAAGGGATTTCCGCCTGGAGTTGATCTAAAGGAATATCACAAGCACGGCTATCCAATCCCAACTTCTTTTCCAGTGCCGTCTTATCCGGAAAGCGTAGCTGTTGATTACTGGGGTGGTGGCAAAACTAATTACATGACTTTTGCTAGTATGGCTACTCCCGTACAGGTAACACAATGGTACGAGTCCCTTTATCGGACAAAGGGAGCGAAGTTCTACCAAACGTGTGGTTCTGATGCGAATACAGCCTCGCAGCAAATTAGTCTTCTGCATGCCAACAAAGAAATCACTATTGGCGCAACACATTATTCAGATATGGCAGTTACCCTCATTCATATTTCAGTGAATCAGAAGTAACTAGAAGGTTAACGTACAAGCTATCAGCGCAATTGATGCCCGGACTCGTAACCGAATTCACGGGTACAGCGATTCAGAGCTTACTTACCGCTTTTCATTTAAGACTTTCTATAAGGTATGGAATGACTAGTAAGTTGGATTTAGATGATCAGTTGTCGGCAAACCTGGCGCCACTGAAACAGGATACATGCCGGATGCATTTGACGAAGGGATTCCTGCTCCCGACGCATTTTGCGGATGTGAAAGAAAATAGCTAGCACGTTGATTGCCGCTATAAGGCGAATAAATTTTTTGTGGAGCTGAAGGATTCGGCGAATAAGCAGGCGCCTGTTGAGCTGGTACCGAAGTCTGTTGTGAATAATTTGGTTGCGTATAGCTATCGCTGTGACTTTGTGACGAGTAGTTGGGTTGTGAATTTGACTGTGAATAAGGATTACTTTGTTGCGAGTAATCGGTCCGGTTGTATCTGCGATATCCAGTCACATCATCAACAGCTGTATCAACTGCGTCATCAACATCGCGGGCAGCATCAACGGTAGACCGAACAGCATCTTTGGCCGTCTGCCTGAGTTGTTGCCACAGATTGCCTTGAGCAAATACAGGTGCAACTGCAAGTATTGAATAGAGCAAACTTACTGCAGCCAACGTTAGTAGTGCTGCGCGCCCATGCCGATAAATGTCCACAGCCATGCCTCCCAATACTTCTATGGAATAAGTATTCCCATCATAGCTCTTACCCATGACAAGCCATAATTATTTGAGAAGCGTCAGCAAAAATTGTTGACACACATACTTGTGTATGGTATTCTTAATCCTATCAGATTGATATAGCCCCACCCCATATTCCAAGCCCACCTGGCCCCCTCCAGGTTCAATCTGACACTGCTGCCAAATCTACTTACCGTAACCTGGGAATTCCCAGGTTACGCAGCGGCAGCTATGCGTTTTGGAATGGAATTGTTGCGACGCTGTCGCAACAATTCCTCCAGAGACATACTCAATAGATCATTTGAGCCAATATCCCAAATCCAGAAAGGAGCAGGAGCTATAGGAGAAATTGAAGAAAACAATGAAACAGAAACTACCTGCAATGCGTAAGAAAAACAAATCTGCTGAGTTTATACAGTTAAGAGAAGAAGACTTGCTTGAGCGAGTTGTCTCCATTCTTGAGCAGGCAAAAACCAGTGTAGTACGTGCCGTTAACAACAATATGGTTATTGCTTACTGGTCAATTGGTCGTGAAATTGTGCAAGAATTGCAAGCTGGCAAGACCAAAGCGAAATATGGCGAAGCAATTATCAATGAATTGGCTCAACAGCTAACAGTGCGCTATGGGCAGGGATTTTCTGCAACCAGCCTAAAATATTTTCGTACATTTTACCAAGCCTATGCTAACCGTATACCAGCAAAAGGTCACCCAATGGGCGACCTTTTTGAAGGTGGCTTTCACCCAAATCTTACATGGTCTCATTATCGAGCCTTAATGCGTATAGAAAAGGACAAGGCTCGCCAGTTCTATGAGGAAGAAGCGGTAACTTGTGGTTGGACTAAACGCGAATTAGAACGACAGATTCACTCATTTTATTATGAGCGCTTACTTGCTAGCAAAGATAAGAAGGGAATGTTGCAAGCCGAGCGCAGTATCAAGAGACAAGAATTATTACCTGAGGACATACTAAAATCACCCACCGTGCTTGAGTTCCTCAATTTACCTGACGTTGCTCCACTACATGAGTCAGAACTTGAGCAAGCAATAATTGATAATTTGCAATCGTTTTTGCTAGAACTCGGAAAAGGATTTGCCTTTGTTGCTCGACAACAGCGATTGCGTTTTGACGACGAAGACTTTTATGTTGACCTTGTTTTTTATAACTATCTCCTTAAATGCTTTATTTTGATTGATCTCAAGATAGGCAAACTTTCGCACCAGGATATTGGACAGATGGACGGCTATATTCGCATGTACGAGGATTTATATCAGGTCAAGGACAATAACCCAACCATCGGCTTAATTCTGTGTGCCAAGAAAAATGAGACCATCGCCAAATACTCAGTACTAAAAGAAAGCAAACAATTGTTTGCCTCAAAATACATGCTTTATCTGCCTACAGAAGAAGAGCTTGCTCTGGAATTGAAACGTACATCAAACAATCTAGAAAGACCTTAACCATGAATATTCGTAGTGAAGTAGCTTCCTTAAAACAACACTTGGAACAACTTTTTCCAGGTAAATGGATCTCCGGAAATAGCTTGGATGAAAGTCGGCAGAGGGGAAAACAAAAGCTTATTTCCACGGGCTTTGCCGAAATTGGCCGCCAGCGCATCACAGAATGGCTGGGGACAGTATCTTCAGGGAAGACAACATTTTTGCGCAATCTGGTAAGCAATTGGTGTTCTTCCGGGTTGCACGTTGCCTACATAGATATTGAAAGTAGATTGCTTGCCAGCGATTGGGCATTCCTCAATCAAGATCCATATAAAGGTAGGTTCTGGGCAATTCGTCTAAACTATAAATCTCAGGATGCTGTATGGGCAGCTGAACAGCTTATCCGTTCACATGCTTTTGATGTGGTGGTACTGGATTTAGCGACGGATAAAGCTACAGCCCATAATCAAAGTCGGCATTATGCCCGATTGCAACGTGCACTTGATAAATCAAGGACAGCCTTGTTAATCCTCAAAGACATTCGCAGTTATGCACAAAGCAATAGCTGGGGCTGTCATGCTCGCTTTTCTTTTGCCTGGCAAAAAGCATTCAATAAATCTTCCCAAAGCCAACCTTCTCAAAAAGGACTAGCCGGCATAACAGCAATTTTGCCTAACGTAGATCTCTGCGTTTCCAAAGACGGCATGTCCAAAACAATGGCAATTACCCCGTACGAGGAGGGCGGTCAATATGTCCAGAATTGCTTGTTTACGCATCCCTCAATTCCAGATCGCCGTACACCAAAAACATGAGCCTGAGCTAAAAAATGCTCCCTTTGTGGTTTTGGATAATAACACCGAAGCAACAGGCAACGGTCGAGCCAAGATTTTCATGTGCTCTGACAAAGCAAGTCAGAAACACATTATTGCCGGCATGCGCTTGTCAGAAGCCAAGGCCGTATGCTCGACATTGAGCTTTCGCAAATATGAATCGCAACTCTATCAGACAGCACAGAAGAAACTCATTCAAGAATTTGTTTTGTGTTCGCCAAAAGTTACAGCAGATCAGTTGGGCATATTTTTGCTTGATGCTTCAGGCTTGAGCCATTTAGGTGGCGAAAATACTTTCTGCCGTAATCTTCTTAAGGCTGCCAGCAAAGCAGGATTTACCGAAGCTCACGTAGGCATTGCCGATAGTGCTTTTGCCGCCGAAGTTGCTTCCCGTCTAAAAAACAAGCGCTGGCATGTAGTACCAAAAGGGCAAGATAAAGATGTCCTGGCGCCACTTTCCATCTGGCATTTACCAATAAGTTTTGAAATGAAAGAAGCTCTAGCTGATCTAGGCATCAAAACGATGAGACAACTTTTGTCCATTCCTGTGCCTGAACTTATCGAGCGCTTTGGCTTGGAATCTCTGTTTGCCATCAACCTTGCTCAAGGAATAGACAAGCGACAACCAAGCATACCGCCACCGGAAAAGCATTTTGAATGTTCGGTTGAGCTTGGCGGTCCAATGGAAGCTCTTAACGAAACACTCTTTATTCTCAAGTCCATGATAGACAGACTGCTTCTTCAATTAACTAAAGAAGATCTTGTTGCCGAAGAATTAGTGCTTGCCTTTTACAACGACAACGATAAATTCGATGAACGACCGGTAAAACTTCTGCGCCCTTCAGGCAATGGAAAGTTTCTCTTGGAAGTCTTAAGACTATCCTTAGAAGCAAAGCCGCTAATGCGCGAATATACCGGGTTGACTCTAGCTGTCAGTCGCTTCACCAATGCGCTCTGGGAGCAAGAAGAAATTGATGAAGTTGCCGGTCAAAAGAAACAAGATGATGATTTATCACCAGCATTGCTTCTTATGCTGCAACGTTTTAACATACGTTTGGGAGAGAACGTCGTCGTGCGCCCTCTCGCCAACGATCAACACATGCCTGAACATGCAGGCATCTGGATACCGGTCCTTGATGATGCAAAACAACATCCAGTTTTGCCACTGAGCAATAATTATTTGAAAGTTTATAGCAATACAAAAGGCAATGCAGCAAATCTTGTTTTAAAACAACACAGAGACCCAATACCTGTTTTGGTAAAACTAAACGGTCTATTGCCGGGAGCCATTGCCTATCAAGGACAATGGTATCGCATCAATCAGATAACCATTCCCGACCGTTTGTCAGGACTGTGGTGGGAAAAGGCTGTCTACAAATCCTATTACATGGCAGAAGCTGAACCACAACAACACCAAGATGCCGGTATTGAATTGGTGTTATTGACCGAACATAACAATCAAGGGAAAAGCAGCTGGTTTATGGAAGGTTATTATGACTAAGCGTCATGAGCATCAATACG
>SBAT01000368.1 GCA_005240105.1 Chloroflexota bacterium | reverse complement strand
GTCCCCATTCGTAAAAGTTGTTCTCGAACACACGAAATGTCGCGTAGACAATAAACAAACCAAAGCCAATAGCGACAAGCATTGGCTCAATCCACCACGCATCACGTCTAGCCGTTTTCCCGAACCCTTCGGGTTGTACGACATCTTTTGTTGCTTCCATTTTTCGTTTCCCTTCAGCGAACAAAGCTTTGCACACAAAGACCCAAACACACAGCTAGGTCTGGTGCGCACTGTCAAATTATATCCAAATGAGGCTGCAAGGAGGCTTATCTACCCGTTGTCAGCAGTGAAGAAATTGACGAATTCTCGTTAAGGCTTTGCTATCTGCGCGAGCTATGAACCAGTGACCGCCATTGTGATTACCACTGCAGCAAGTGAACATACTAGTATCAAAAGTCCAGCAGGCATAAATTTGCGGCTCTTCGCCCAGCGAAAGTAGAACATCACAGTAAGTAGAACTGCGAGCGCATCTGCCGCCATCAATGCAGTCTTTGCATCCGTTTGACTCCAGCTATAGCAGCCAGCCAGCAAACCTGCGCTTATTATTCCGGAGATGAGAGAGGGCTTACTTTTTGCCTTCATGAAGCCAATTATTCCGCCTATAAATATGAATATGGCCAGAACCATCACCGTGATCTGCGCTATTTGAATCACCTTTGTTCTCCGTTTTGACTATGTGTACCAGCTTTTGTCATTCTGAGGAGCGAAGCGACGAAGAATCTCCTGCCTTAAGTTACGAGATTCTTCGCTGCACTGCGTTTCGCTCAGAATGACATCATGCGATTTACGAATTTCCCCAACCGCCAAATTGTACATGCGATTTGTTGCTGCAATACATTCCAAGAACAGTCGATCGGAATTTATCTGTCTTCCAGTATTCATGCGGATTCTAGTGTGAAATTTGTGTTATCATATGGCGGTTTAAAGGTTATAATCCTTCCAAAGCAATATCTTTGGTGTCCCTTTAACATTGCTTCTAGATATAGAGGTGAACAAATGACAAATTTAGTCTCCAGAAAAGCCGACCAGATTGTCATAAGAGATGCAGCTGTTACTGATTTAGCTGCTCTAAATTGGATCTACAATTTTTGGGTTGGACAATCAACCGCCAGCTTTGATACCAGAGAAATGGCTGAAGCTGAGCGTTGGAATTGGTTCAACGAACATGAAAGACAAGACTTACCTGTACTTGTTGCTGAAACAAGAGGACAAGTCGTAGGTTGGATAAGCTTGTCCTACTATCATGCACGCTGCCGAGATACGGTAGAAGCATCCTTGTATATACATCCTCAACATCGCAGCCGCGGAACCGGCAAGAAGCTCATGACAGAGCTAATGAAGCGGGCAGAGGAATCTAAGTACCACAGCGTGATAGTATTGATCTGTACTGAAAATCTAGCCAGTCTCAGATTGATTCGTGACTTCGCTTTCGAAAAAGTCGGCACAATAGCTGAAATGGGACGCAAATTTGATCGCTGGCTTGACATAGCAGTCTTCCAAAAGATCATTTAAAAGCGGCAATAAAATGAACCTATTAACCAAAACACCGTTAGCCGGAGTGGCAGCACTAGGAGCGTTGTATTTGGTTCTATCACCGCGCGTGGCAGTACCGGTCTACAAACCGGTACTGTTTCGTCCTGACAAATATCCCAACGGCGAATATCACATTGAGTCATTGACTGGTATCAAACGCGAAGATGTATTTTTCCCGTCTACTAACGGCAAGATGCTTCATGGTTGGTTTTTCGAAACACCAGGCGCCGATAAAACTATCCTCTTCAGTCATGGCAACGGTGGCAACTTGGCCACTCGTACAGGTTTAGTCAGTGCGCTTCTAGAAACAGGAGCCTCCGTATTCATATATGACTATCAAGGATATGGTCGCAGCGAAGGCTCGCCCAATGTAAAGCGCATCTGTCAGGATGGATTATCCGCCTATCGCTTCCTTACTAAGGAAGTCGGACTGGATAGTCGCGACATAATCAATTATGGTGAATCATTAGGTTCTGGTGTTGCCAGCTATCTATCAAAACAAGTTCCAACAGCAGCATTAGTATTACAATCCGCTTTTTGTTCATTGGCACGCATTGGCAAAGAACACGTGCCTTTGCTGCATATGTACCCGGACTGGCTCTTTCCACAGCCGGAATTAAATAATCTCAGAGCCGTGAGAGGCAAGCACCAACCGCTTCTAATTATTCATGGAATGAATGACGAAACAGTGCCTTTTGCTCACGGACAAGAACTCTTCGCCGAAGCATCTGAACCAAAACGCTTTGCTGTTTTGCCAAATGCCGGGCATATAAATATGTACGATGTTGATCGCCAGTTATATGTCAATGCCGTTAGAGAATTTTTGCATTCGCTCAGTCCAGTTTCTGTAGCAGCAAAAATATAACGACATGGATGCAGGCAAGAAATCAACAATTCAGACCGGCATTGCCTTTCTTATCGGGATTGCGCTTGGTGCAGGCTTCCTTTATCTGCATCATGAATCTAAAGTTCAAACAATAAAAACCGAAACTAACACAAGTGTTACCACCGCAACACCTGACTCTCAAGTCCAGGATGGTCAAAAGCTGGTCAAAACATCGCAAGGTGATGCCAGTCAGTCGAAACAACCACTTGATAAAGCACAAGCAAATTCAGACAAGCCGACAACAATAGCTTTTGCTCCTGCGGTGCCAAGTGGTCCAACTGAATCTGCGCTAAACCAGCCAATCGCTCAAGAATCTTCAATAAAACAAGCAGACTACAACAAACCTAGCTATTTCAGCTCCTGGATTTCATCGGGCGCACCAACGAAAGCAGTGCTCATCTGTGTGCATGGATTTGGTTTGTACAGTGAAGCCTTCGAAGATCTTGGGCGACGCTTGTGCCGTAAAGGTTACCCAACGTTTTCCGTCGATGCGCGCGGTTTTGGACGTTACCTGCAGACGGACAAGACTCTGGATTTTGAGGCATCCGTCTCCGACATTGGTCAACTTATCAAACTGATTAAGACAAAATATCCAAAAGTGCCAATTGTTTTAATAGGCGAATCCATGGGTGGCGCAATAGCCATTCAGTCGGGCGCACTCTACCAAAAAGAAATTTCTGGAATTATTGCCTCAGCACCGGGAGATATTCGCTACAAACAGGGGAAAATGGATTTAAAAGTCGCACCAAGACTCTTGTTGCGTCCAAATAAAAGAGTCGAATGGGGAGACGAACTTTTGCAGATGGCCACATCAAACAGCAAACTCTGGGACAAGTGGAAAAGCGATCCTCTGGTAAGGCTTGAGCTAGCGCCTAAGGAGCTTTTGAAATTTCAAAAATTTATGGGCAAAACCAATACATCTGCCAAGGAGATTCAAACTCTACCCGTACTTTTCCTTCACGGCGGCGACGACGAACTCATGAAACGCAAAGGGACAGTTGAATTATTCAATGATGTTCCTTCAACTAGAAAAGATCTTTTCATTCTCGGTCAAAGAGAGCACGTCATGCTTGAAGAAGGACAATTTGATGATAAGACTATCCGACTGGTTGAGACGTGGTTAGGCAACTCATTCAGCGTGCCGATAAGGGCTCCGCGAGTTAACTAGATTCGCTTTGTCATTCCGAGCTTTCTTCTTTTGTCATTCCGAGCAAAGCGAGGAATCTGCCGTAGCTCGTCTACGCTCGAGTAGATTAACTCGAACAGGTTTCGTCGCGGCAGATTCCTCGACTTCGGATGCAGAGCATCCTTCGCTCGGAATGACAAAGTAAATAGAGCTCAGAATGACAAAGGTTCTACACCTTCATCTCTTGACGCTGGCGGATGAGGTTGAGTGCTGAGCCGGCGCGGAACCAGCCTATCTGCTCTTCGGTCATCGTGTGCTTCACGTTGATCTTCTTCACTGAGCCATCAGCCTTCTGAATAATTACTTCCACAAGACTATTTGGCGCAATTTCTTCCAGACCAACAATGGTCAGACGGTCCTTCGCTTCGATTAGCTCATAGTCTTTCGGATCGCTGAAGGTGAAGGCAAGTATTCCCTGCTTCTTCAAATTGGTCTCATGGATACGAGCAAAGCTACGAGCAATCACTGCCTTACAGCCAAGAAATCGTGGCGACATAGCAGCGTGCTCACGGCTTGAGCCTTCACCATAGTTTTGATCACCGATGGCAATCCAACCCATATGCTCAGCCTTGTAATGACGAGCAATAGCTGGAAGCGGCTTTTCCGTTCCATCCAGCACATCAAAACCAGAACCTGGTTCTTTGGCAAAAGCATTGTTGGCACCGGTAAACATGTTGTCGCTAATCTTGTCCAAATGTCCACGGAAACTCAACCACGCACCAGCTGGTGAAATGTGATCGGTTGTACATTTGCCGACAGCTTTCAAAATAACCGGCAGCTTATCAAAGTCTTTGCCATCCCATGGTGTAAATGGCTCGAGCAATTGCAGCCTGCCGCTATCAGGTTTAACGGCAACAGATACTTTGTCGCCATTATCCGCTGGAGCAATATAGCCTGAATCCTCGCTGATAAAGCCATGTTCCGGCAATTCCGGCGCTTCAGGTGGTGTCAAAGTAATCTTCTTGCCACCGGATGCTTCAAGCTGATCCTTCAAGGGATTGAAGGCAAGCGATCCGGCAAGAGCAAAGGCCGTAACTATTTCCGGGCTACCAATAAAGGCCAACGTGTTTGGATTGGCATCATTGCGGCGCGGGAAGTTGCGGTTAAACGAGGTGATGATCGAGTTGGTCTCACCCTGCTTAATGTCTTCACGCTTCCATTGTCCAATACATGGCCCACAAGCATTAGCCAGCACAGTGCCACCAATACTTGTAAGGGCTTCCAATTGTCCATCACGCTTGATTGTCTGATTGATTTGTTCAGAACCAGGCGTAATGAGGAATCCACACTTGACCTTAATACCGGCTTCCTTGGCTTGTTCGGCAACATTTGCCGCACGGCTCATATCTTCATAAGAAGAGTTGGTGCAGCTACCAATCAAAGCGTAAGCAAGTTTTTCAGGGAAACCTTTTTCTTTTACTTCGCGAGCGAACTCTGAAATTGGTCTGGCCAAGTCCGGCGTGTGAGGACCAACAACATATGGTTCCAATTTATCTAAATCGATTTCTACTATTTGATCGTAGAACGCCTTAGGATCTTTCTCTACTTCCGGATCGGCAACGAGGAATTCCGCATACTCTTCGGCCAACTTGGCTACATCGGCTCTGCGTGTAGCTTTCAGATAGGTGGACATTCTGTCATCGAATGGGAATATCGAACAGGTAGCACCAAGTTCAGCACCCATGTTTGTGATAGTGCCCTTGCCTGTACAGCTAATGGACTTAGTGCCTGGTCCAAAGTATTCAATAATGGCACCAGTCCCACCGGCGACCGTCAAAATACCAGCCAACTTGAGAATTACATCCTTCGGGGAAGTCCAACCGTTCAACTTGCCGGTTAATTTCACACCAATTACTTTTGGCCAGCGGACGCCCCATGGCTCGCCCGCCATCACGTCAACAGCGTCAGCACCGCCAACTCCGATGGCCACCATGCCTAAGCCACCGGCATTAGGAGTATGCGAGTCAGTCCCAATCATCATGCCACCCGGAAATGCGTATTGTTCCAGCACTACCTGGTGAATAATACCGGCACCCGGCTTCCAGAAGCCAATACCGTGCTTTTCGCTGGCTGTTCTCAGGAAGTTGTATACCTCAGCGTTTTCCGACAAAGCATTTTCTAAATCCTTATCAGCGCCAACACGGGCCAGAATTAAGTGGTCACAATGAACCGTCGTCGGCACTGCCACGCGCTTCAATTTCGCTTGCATAAATTGCAACAGAGCCATCTGCGCTGTGGCATCTTGCATGGCTACGCGGTCAGGACGCAAGAAGGTGTATGTATCACCACGTTTCAAACCCTCTTCGGGCCATCTATCCAGGTGAGAAGTAAGAATCTTCTCGGTCAGCGTCAAAGGATGCTTCAGACGCTTGCGAGCGTCCTCATGCTTTGCAGGTAAGCTCTTATATACATTTTTGATGTCATTGATATTGAAAAACGTCATGATGATCTCTCGTTTGTCAGTAATACAACTTTTGGGACTTGCCGACCGGCAATTCCACAACAGGTCTATTTTACCGCCAATTACTTGATAAAGCCCTTACGGATTAGCAATCCATAGGCAGAAATAACGAATTCATAATGAAACATCCACAGCTGATGCCAGCCACTGGCCCGCATTTCAGCGAAAGCATCTTTGACATCCCACCCTTCGCGCAGCATGCGAAATATGCCGCAGAGGATTCCTGTCCTATCTGCGCCATGCAGGCAATGCACAAAAATTGGTCGCTTTTCCGGGTCATCGACTATTTGCAAGAAGCGCTTCACTTCCTTGTAGGTTGGGCTTTTCACATACGTCATCGGAATGCTTTCAAACTGCATTCCCAGCTTTTCGACAATGTCCCTTTCCATTTCGATTAGCTTCTTCGTTGAGCGCAGGTTTATGACGGTTTTAATGCCCATATCGGCCAATGACTGGTACTGAGACTCCTCTGGCTGCCCGCCCCGATAGAGCCAATCGTTTACCTTTTTGAAATTTCTGATGTCAATAGCCACTTTGTCTTTTAGCATTGAATCTCCTACCCAGTATTCTCATGCCCGTTTTTCGACTAAATTATTTCGCGGATTACTCAGATTTCTTAGCATGTTTGGAAGTAAGAGCTTTATGATTACTCAATTGCAGTGTGTCAGAGTCGCTCATTTCCGAAGGAACAGTTATGTTTAAAAAAGCTCTTTTCTATAACCAGATAGACACAAAGGGATCAATAGGACTACTTTTGCTGCGTTTAGTGGCAGGGTCGGCAATGATAGTGCACGGATATTCCAAGATCCAAGAACCATTTTCCTGGATGGGCGCTGACAGTGGCATACCGAGCATTTTTCAAGCACTTGCCGCTATCTCCGAGTTTGGCGGTGGAATTGCATGGGTACTGGGCTTGCTAACACCACTTGCCTCACTTGGACTTGTATCGACAATGGCAGTAGCAGTGCAGTTTCATATGTCCAAGGGTGATCCATTTGTTGGACGTGAAGGATCATTTGAACCAGCTCTAGGCTATTTGGCAATCGCTCTTACATTACTGTTAGTCGGACCCGGACGCTTTTCACTTGATGCGCTGATATTTGGGCGGAAACAGAAAAATAATTGCAGCCCTGGCAGCGAAAAGCTTGAGATAACAAATAAAGCTAGATAACTAATTCTAATTCCGTTGAGCAAAATAGACTGAAGTAGTGTATTTCATAACTACAAGATCATCGCGTTGTTTTTTAGCAAACAGAGACTTAAGCGCTTCCATCAGCTTTACAAAATCCTCACCAGCTTTAGGCACATAAGACGCAGATGATGCCCGCCCCAAAAGTCCTTGCTCATCCATTTCCTGCTGGTTTTCAAAATCGACTTTACCGGCGTCATGGAAAAGAGGGCTATTCAGCAAATCATTGCCGGATTCTCCTCGCTTTACTTCAACAGACCTTGCACCGGGCACGGCATGCAAAATGTCCGAATACTGACGCGTGAAGTCATCCCTGTCATCTCGTTCATTCCACATAAGAATGCACCAGCCAGAAGGTTTAAGAATACGCACGAATTCTTTCAAGGTCGGCTCCGGTTTAAACCAGTGAAAAGCCTGTGCGGCCAAAACTGCATCCGCAACACCATCCTGCAGTCCGGTATTTTCAGACGATGCACAAATGTATGACAGCCATTCCATTCTTTGCTCGCTGTTCTCGTCGATGGCTTCTTTGCGCATATCATCATTTGGATCGATGCCGAGTGTAGGTATCTTGCGCTCGGCAAAAAGACGTGAAGAAATGCCTGTGCCGCAGCCTACATCCACCAGCAATGAGTCGGCATTCAAACCACATTTTTCAACAATGAAATCAATGGCCGCCTCCGGATAGGTCGGGCGAGCCTTGGCATAAATTTGAGCAAGTCCGGTAAAGCGTCCCTTTGGATCAAAGCTTTGACCGGACAACTTATCGTCTGGCATGACACTCCTTATGTATCAGTACAATAAAACCCATTTTGTCATCTCGACCAACTGAGCCCTTCGACTTCGCTCGGGGCAGTCTCCGCGAGGGAGTGGAGAGATCTTCCGTAACCATCCGGTGATGCTAGTGATCACAGGTGCGAGTAAACATGCGGAAGATTTCTCCATTCCGCGCCTTCAGAGCTCCAGTCGAAATGACAAAGTAGAGCAAATGAGCTGACTCAGTATTACATAGTTCTGTTAAGATTGGCGCGTGAGTGAGAAAAAGCCCAGCATTTATATACCTACGCTGTATCTAGCCGAGGGACTTCCCTACACGATCGTCAACAGCATGTCGGTTGTCTTTTTCAAAAATCTCGGGCTGACTAACGAACTAATCGGCTTGACAAGCTGGTTTCAATTACCATGGGTGATCAAGTTCCTCTGGGGTCCTCTCGTTGATCTCATAAGTAGTAAGCGCCATTGGATTGTCAGATGCCATTTAATTTTGGCTGTGCTCTGCGGACTCTTAGCAGCAGGGACTTTAGTCCCTCAAGCTCTTTGGGTGGCAGCCATTATCTTTATCGCCATCGGTTTTGCCTCCGCCACGCAAGATATTGCCATCGACGGCTTCTACATGGATTCGTTGCCTCTATCAAAACAAGCCGCTTATGTCGGGATTCGAGGAGCAGCTTACAAAGTTGCCATGCTATTAGGTGCAGGCGGTCTGGTTTACTTGGCAGGCAAGCTCGGTGAAACTCTCGGCATTGCCACCGGCTGGTCCATAACCTATGTTGCTTGCGCCGTGTTATTCCTATTGCTAGCACTTTTCCACGCTTTCTATTTGCCGCACCCGGCATCAGCTACAACTAGCGGATTGTCAACCAAAGTATTTGTCAGGGTATTCCATACTTACTTTCAACAGCAGAGCATTGTCGCCATTGTTTTGTACATATTGACTTTCAGATTAGGCGATGCCTTCATGTTGAAAATGGCTCAGCCATTCCTTCTTGATGCCGTTGATAAAGGCGGCTTAGGAATATCAACTGCCGATGTTGGGATCATTTACGGCACGATTGGAACACTTTTCCTGTTAGCTG
>SBAT01000269.1 GCA_005240105.1 Chloroflexota bacterium | reverse complement strand
GTGAACTCTGGAAGCTTTTGGAGCCGTCAACTGTACGGATTGCCGAGAAAGAGGACTTTGCTGAACTTATAGCTTCCCTAGAAGACGAGTTTCGCAAACTAGCTCCAAAATTGAAGCTTGGCGAAGGTGAAGAACGTGCAGTTCTAGCCGGTGTAATTACGGCCGACACTGATGCTTGGATGGTTGAAGATGAGCTGGATGAACTTTCACAACTCGCCCGTTCAGCTGGTGCAACAGTCTGTGGACGACTCACCCAAAGCCGCATTACACCTGATCCAAAATACTTTTTCGGCTCCGGGAAAGTGCAAGAATTGGCCCTTATCGTGCAAGAGATGGGAGCCAATTTAGTCATAATCGATGACGAACTAACGCCAAATCAGCAGCGCAATTTAGAGGACGTAGTCGGCGTCAAGGTAATCGACCGCACAGAACTAATTCTCGATATTTTTGCTCAACGAGCACTTACCAGAGAAGGTAAGTTGCAAGTTGAATTAGCTCAACTCAGTTACTTATTTCCAAGACTTATCGGGAAAGGTCTGACACTGAGCAGACTGGGCGGCGGAATTGGCACCAGAGGCCCTGGAGAAACAAAGCTGGAAGTGGACAGACGTCGCATCCGCGAGCGCATCACCCTTTTGCAAAAGCAGACGGTAAACATTCACACCTACAGGGAAACACAAAGGCGCAAACGCATAGATGAGCATCTACCGACGGTCGCCTTGACTGGATATACAAATTCCGGCAAATCGACTCTCCTAAATGCACTGACAAAAGCGGAAGTGCTTGTCGAGAACAAGCTATTTGCCACACTGGACCCTGCTACAAGACGCACAGTGTTGCCGGACAACAGTCCAGTCTTAATGACAGACACGGTAGGATTCATCAAAAAATTGCCCACCGACTTAATCGCTGCTTTCAAATCAACACTGGAAGAAGTATCCATGGCCGATGTGGTTATGCATGTTGTTGATGCCTCCCATCCAAACGTCTTGGAGCAAATAAATGCCGTCTATGATGTTCTAAGCGAATTGAATGCCATCGACAAACCAATGATTACCATCCTCAACAAAGCGGACATTGTCCGCCAAGAGGATTTGGACTGGCTAGCAGTACAAGTACCTAATCCAATAATCGTCTCGGCCATCAAACGTCAGGGACTTGGCGGAGTGCTCAAGCAGGTGCAGTCAATTTTGGAAGAAGTCTGCCCAGAGCGCAGGACTTACTCTGCCTAAGCACTTGCCAAATCAACTACTAAGACTTCGCAGTTACTGACTGTTCTTTCTAAGAAGTCTGCCCCTCAGCCGACTTTAGCCAGCCTCGGGGCAGAAATTACCCTCGAACCCAACAATAAGGCTTCTACGGGACGAAAGAGAGGCTGCCTGAAGGCGTATGCATCTGGGCGATCTTTTCCTTCAAGTAATCGAGTGCCATCTTAACCTGCTCTTCTTTGTCCTTAATTTGAATATCCGGAGCAACGCCAACTTTGTTGATGTCGCTGCCATTTGGTGTGTAGTACTTCGACACCGTAATATGAATAGCCGCTCCCCCTGGAAGTCTGTTGATTTCTTGTACAAGTCCTTTGCCGTAGGTGCGGGTCCCAATTACTACGCCTCTGGAATTGTCCTTAAGTGCGCCGGCTAAGATTTCACTGGCTGAGGCGCTATCTTCATCAACAAGCACGACCAGCGGCTGGTGCGTGAGTGGCTCACCAGAGGCAACATCGGTATGCTTGCCGTGGCGACCCATGGTTGAAACAATTGCTCCATCTTCCAAAAGCATGTCGGCTATTTCCAAGGCGTTGGATAAGAGTCCGCCTGGGTTATCTCTCAAGTCGACAATTAAGCCATCGGTTGTAGATAGCTTCTGCAATGCCATTCTAAATTCCTTGGAGGCATCATTTGAGATGAAGGTGGAAAGTTGGATGTAGCCGATATTTGGCTGCATGATTTTGTAAGAGACAGCATGAATTGTAATTTCTGCTCTGACGATGCTAAAAGCTTGCACCTGATCTTTGTGCTTGACGGCAATTTTTACAGGACTGCCTAGCTGACCGCGAATTCTTTCCGCTGCTTGCTCCGGTGTAAGACCGATAGCCGAAGCACCGTCAATCGCCACAATTTCATCACCAGCCCGGATGCCGGCAATTTCGGCAGGGCTGTTTTCAATTGTGCGGGTGACGATTAATTTGGTGTTGTCCTTCGATTGCTGAAGGTTTATGCCAATGCCGACAATCCTGGCATCAATGGCATCGTTCTCGTCCTGGAATGCTCTCGGGTCGAGAAAACGAGTATAAGGATCAGACAGACTCTCAAGCATACGCTTAATAGCAGCATGTGCGTCGCTGCTATTGCGAATCTGTGAATCGTACTTGTGCTCCCAAGCAGTCCAATTCTGGTTGTTGAAATTGGCGTCGTAATAGTTGTCTTTAACCAGCTGCCACGCACGGTGATAGCTTTCCTGCGGCTGAGAGCGATGCCCCTGCGCAGGCTGGTACATCATGGTAAAAGACACAAAAAGGGCCAACAAGCATGACCCGAGGCGCTTGCTCAACTGCATATGTTTCCGTTTTAGTTGGGTTTAGCCCAGGGACAGAACTCGTAAAAACCCGAATGAAGCAACTGGACTAGATTTCAGGGATGACTCTACTGTTATGCCCTAAATTCACATTTCTAAAACTTTCAACATTAAATCTTTTGGTTCAAAACCCGTATTCGCGCCAAGTAGCATCAATGCCCACTTTGGAGCCATGCCCTTGGTTGCCTGTATATAATGGTGTTTATTGCTAGGCGCCTATAATGAGTAATCATAATGATTGTCGTTGAGATTCTGGTCGGACTGATTATCGCCACGATTATCATCACCGGTATCGCCAAGATTGGCGCGCCAATAGCAGAGTCCTTTGCAGCGAAGCTCAAACTAAAATACGAAGAGTTGGGTCCAGAGGAAGAACGGCAGCTATTAGCTCGGGTGGCATCACTGGAAGAAGAGGTGCGCACCTTGAAAAAGCAGCTAGCCGACATTCAGGCGGCGGTCGACTTTGGTGTGAAGCTGTCGAACCGGAGCGAAGAAGAACAGACTCAAGGTGATCAACCGAGCACGCTTAAGATGGCGATGGAGAAAGAGAAGCGTTAAGGCTTACTGTCGGTTGCGTACTGGTGTCTGAAGCTGGAGCATCGTGCCAAATCCGCCCGAGCTGCCACTTGTAATCATGGTTTGCGGTAGCTGCCCATCCCACTTCTTGACGCGCTCCCACTCAATCAAGGTTGGCGACTTCTGCAGCGCCAGGCTCTGTAGCTCGATGGATTTAGCCTGAGCTTGTGCCTGCGCTATGGTGATTTCAGCTTCTTTTCGTGCTTTGTCCAACTCGTAGGACTTCTGCAATGCCTGTTGTTCCATTACTTGCTTCTGCGCGATGGCTGCCTGCAGTACTTCAGGCAGTCCTACGTGCGTGATCGGAATGTCGGTTACTTCGACTAAGCCCTTTACGTTGTCCCTGACCAGACCGAGAACCTGATTCTTGATGATGTTCACGTTCTTAGTAGCGGCGTCCGCCTTGTACTGCGAAACGATCTGGCGGAAAGCCTCTTGGACCTGCGGTGCAACCAACCTGTCAAAGGGATCGCCGGCATATTTTTCGTAAAGAGTGAGGACCTGTCCCTCGGGGATTCGATACAGCACCTTGTAGTTAACGGTAATCGGCTGCTGGTCAGCGGTCAGGGGCTCGGCTTGACCGTCTTTGGTTTCTTGTTTGATGGAGTATTCGACGATTCTGTCAGTAGCCGGGTTGAAGAATTGCAGCCCCGAGGGCAAAAGATTTTTATCCAGTCTTCCGAGGCTCACTTTGACGCCACGCTGACCGGGTTCCACCACGGTACAACCAGACACAAGAGTGGCTATCGCAATTAAAACAAGAGTTGACCGCGATTTCATTTCACTTAATTCCTTCTTGAGCCTCGCGCAACGCGCAGGCAATTATTGTACCGGAAATAGGTGGAGAAGCTTAAAAGCCGTATTCGCGCCAACGCTGGGTAACCAGGTCTTTTACACCCTCAGACATGGTTATGGCCCGCGGCCAATCGCGATTAAAACCTTCTGAGCGCCACTTGCGAGTGGCATCAATGCCCACTTTGGAGCCATAGCCTAAAATTGGGCAGGCATGATCGAGGATATCCAAAGGACCATCGACAAACATCGTATCCCGCCTCGGATCGCAATTACCAAAGACGTTTAAGGCAACTTCGGACAGGTCATGGACGTTTATATCCTTGTCCACTATCACGACAAACTTGGTAAACATCAGCTGACCGAGCCCCCAGACAGCCGACATGACCTTGCGCGCGTGTCCCGGGTAGCGCTTATCTATGGAGATAATTGCGCAGTTGTGGAAGACGCCTTCCCAGGGCAAATTCATGTCTACAATTTCCGGCACTAAGAGCTGGACCATAGGCAAGAATATTCTTTCGGTAGCTTTGCCCAGATAGCAATCTTCTTGCGGTGGCTTGCCGACAATAGTGGTCTGATAAATGGGACTACGTCTATGCGTAATGGCAGTTACGTGAAAGACAGGGAAGAGTCCGGCCAAGCTATAGAAGCCTGTGTGATCTCCAAACGGACCTTCTTCTTTCAATTCTTTCTGATCGACATAGCCTTCGATAACGATTTCCGCTGTTGCCGGCACTTCCAAGTCAACACTTACGCATTTGGTTAGTTTCACCGGAGCCTTGCGCAGAAATCCAGCAAAGACAAGCTCGTCAATATCCGGTGGCAAAGGAGCAGAGGCGGCATAGGTAACAGCCGGATCGCAACCCAAGGCAACTGCCACTTCCAAGCGATTGCCCGGCTTCTCATATTCCGTCTTATCAAAAAATGTGCCGTAATTAGGTGGTTCTTCAGGCTGGTGAGCCGGCGACGGATTAGCTCGAGCATGAACACGCGATGCGCTATCAAGAAACTCTTGCAATTGTCCTGATACTTCATCCGATGGTCTAAAACTCATCGCTGCAGACCCACCCTTGCCGGTTAGGTGAGCGGATTCCATTGAGTCACGACGAGAGTCTTCAAAATGGCGGGCACCATCATGATGCTTATGCCAGTGCATACCTGTCGTTGTGTTGTCGTATCTCTGCAGTCTGTAAATGGCCACATTGCGGATACCGGATTTCGGATCTTTGGTAATCACGACAGGCAAAGTGACAAACTCGCCTGCATCAAGCGGCCAGCATTTGATG
>SBAT01000446.1 GCA_005240105.1 Chloroflexota bacterium | reverse complement strand
TGCATCGGCTCCGGCATGGGCATCGCCATGGTGTTGGAACGGATTTAGAACGCGTTACTGCAAATTCCAATACGTCACGTGTTTATTAACCTTGACCGACGGCGGCTCTTCGAAGCCTTCCTTGCAATAGACGTACTTCTTATACGGATTCTTCGGCTTCGCCGGTGCCTGATAAATTCCATGCCCCGTCGTATACGCCGCGGGGAGAACAACCGGCGGCGGTGGTGGCACGAGATAATTGCGCGAACGCTTTCGTACAACGCGCGGCTTCGCTTGCGCCTCGTCGAGGATTTGAAAATCTAGACCAATAGCCGTCGCCAACGGTATAAGTGCCAGAAGTAGAATGTTACTTTTTGTTCTCAAGAGACCTTAAATCCCCCTCATCCGGCATTGTAGCATTTACTCCGTTTAATAAACGCAAGGTCCCCCTTTGAGAGGGGACCTTGTGCTTTTGGCATGGGAGGGTTCGAGGCAAAACTTTGATTCATGGATACCAACGATTCCGCTTTCTCTCGACTTGTGGCGTAAAGTTCTGTACATCGACCTTGGGTGGTCTGTATGTAGTTGTAGCTTTTCCCCACCAGACCTTGAGGTCTGCAATCGTTCCTGCCTTCGGAATAGGTTTACGTCCTGGCCTCGGCACATATGATCCATTCGGTCGACGCTTAGTCGAAGTTAGTCCGTCCTTATTGTGAGCAAGTCGATCCAGCTCCCTTTGCCATGGATGTTGCTGCTCTTCTCCTACCGGTAGCGTTTCGTCTTCCTGTTCGATCTGAACATTCGGTTTGTTGCCACCTAGTGCCTGTATTGCCGCGAGTCTAATGAACGTAAACATAATATGGGCTCCACCAATCCAAGTCCTTTGTGCCCCCATGCACATAGAAAATAACGTTGAAAACCGCTTGTTAAGCCGTTTTTAGATATGATGCGTCTCATACTCCGTCGGGTACACTGTTGATTCGGAATCAACAGGAACGGAATCGAAAAACAAATGCCGGTCAGCAACGAACAAAAAATTCTGCGCATCTTGCGCCTTCAAGTCACAGACAAACCAGGATATCTGGCAAAGATTGCCGTCATTCTTGGTGAACTAGAAGCAAACATCGGCGAAATATCTATCGTCTCGCAAGGACCGGATTACTTAGTCCGTGAAATCAGCTTACAACTAAAAGACGAAGAACACCTCAAGCGAATTGTTGCCGGCATTGAAAAGCTGGATGGTGTCATCATTGACGACGTTACCGATCCCGTAGAGCTATTACACGAGGGCGGCAAGATTGGCATGAAGAGCCGCGTCCCGCTCAACAACATCAACGAGATGCGCAAGATTTACACACCTGGTGTAGCGCAGATCTGCAAACTCATACAAAAAGAACCAGCATTAAGCAAACGTTTTACAGGCATTTCCAACAGCGTAGGCATCATCACAAACGGCACCGCCATTTTGGGACTCGGTCAAATCGGACCCGTTGCCGGCATGCCTGTCATGGAAGGCAAATCTGTTTTGTTTGAACAACTTGTCGGCATAAGCGGCATTCCTATATTGATCGAAAGCACTAAAACTGACGAAGTAATTGACACCATAAAAGCAATTGCCACCACTTTTGGTGCGATTCAATTAGAGGATATCGCCGCACCTGAATGTTTTGAAATTGAAGACAAGTTGCAGGACCTGGGCATCCCAGTCTTACACGATGACCAACACGGCACAGCCATTGCAGTTCTCGCAGCGTTAATCACAATCGCTCGTCGCGTGGATCTCAACCTCAATACTTCTCGCCTGGGACTAATCGGACTAGGAGCCGCAGGCACAGGTATAGCAAGATTGCTTATGCCATTTGGTGTCAAAGAAATATTGGGCGCAGACCTCCGTCAAGATGCCTTAGACAGACTCAAAGCCGACGGCGGCACACCAACAACAATTCCTGACTTGATGTCCAAAGCAGACATCGTCATTGCCACCACTGGCTGCCCCGGTCTAATCACAGGAGAAATGGTACGCAAAGGACAAGTCATCCTCGCACTATCCAACCCAGACCCAGAAATCATTCCTGAAGTCGCCTTGGAAAACGGCGCCAGCTTCGCCGCCGACGGTCGTACTATCAACAACGCTCTAGCCTTCCCCGGACTCTTCCGCGGCGCGCTCACCGCCGGGGCCAAACACTTCACCCACAAAATGAAGATCGCCGCCGCTCACGCCATCGCCGATCAAACACGTGCCAAAGACATCGTGCCAAGTATCCTCGACCGCACGGTGCACCAGGAAGTGGCCAACGCTGTTGAGAAGGCGTGGAACGAAGAGCACGGGTAACCGTCGTCATTCCGAGCGCCTCGCCCAATGTTGGGGCGCATGTTATGCGCCCGCTATTGTTGTGTGATATCGATCGCCGTTACCTTCGTCGATGTACGCCTTCCAGACTTTGACAGTCTTGGCTTTTCAGACTTTGTCATTCCGAACGATAGTGAGGAATCTTCCGCGCCTTTCCTAAGTTCGAGTTGTGCGGGACAAATCAAGTAACCAATCCCCAACTAATCCAACACGTTTAGAACAGAGCTTTGTTCTGAACTTATTGGATACGAAGTCGCGTGGAAACATGCTCGTAGTTCTGGCTACGAACTTTATTTAGCTACGGAAGATTCCTCCCTCTCGGTCGGAATGACAAAATGCCCAGGAAGGCGGAACTTCGTTTCTAACCCTTCTTAATTTCCCAGAAGTCTTCGCCCAGGATATCCCACGGCAGTCTGTGCTCGTCTGGAGCTTCCGGATCGAAAGCCTGGTTTACAAAGTAGATCAAATTCGACGGCGTCTGCCAAAGGTTCGCCATACCGTGTGCCACACCGCGCGGAAAGTACAGCGCTTGTGCACGACCTGCGCCTAATACAAAGCGCATTGACTTCTGATACGTCGGCGAATCCTTACGGGCATCGAATAGTCCAACGAGGATGCGATCCGTCGGCAATACGAACCAGAGATCCTCCTGGTTATAGTGCAGGTGATACGCCTTAATTACACCCGGCATAATTTGCGAGAAAGTCGCTTGCTTAACTTGGAATTCCGGGATTAACTTGCAAGCGCCATTTTCATTGAAGCGAGCAATTTCAGCGAGCATTCCGCCGTCATCGTAGAACATGTTCAAGTTGAGTAGCTGCACACCTTCAATGGTGGTCTTCTTGCTGTAGTCCTGAATCGACAACTCTTTCGAGTAATCAGAACCAATTGCATCCTTAGACAAACGCTTCAACATGACAGAACTCATACGACTCCTTTAGCCTTCTACCTTATTGCCTCTGTTCGCTGTCCGCGCAATTGCAGGTATCCTGCCAGCGCTTCTTGCCAGGGAACAAGCTCCCTGCCAATTGTATTTATCAGTGTTGTCTTATCGAGCACTGAGAATTTCGGACGTGTTGCAGGACGAGGCATGTCCTTCGTTTCGATGGCAACCACATCGACATCGTCGCGGTTAGCCACAATAGCTTTTGCAAATTCATACCAGCTGGTAACGCCACCATCAGTTGCGTGGTAAACGCCCCAACGTTGGGTTTCAATTAAGTCAGCAATGGTTTCAGCAAGCGTCAATGTGCAAGTCGGTGAACCATACTGATCAGAGACCACGCGCAATGGCTTGTGCTCATCTGCCAGCTTGAGAATAGTGTCGACAAAATTGCGCCCATGAGGACCATAGAGCCAACTCGTACGCACAATGTAGAAGTGCTTCAAGTGTCTCTGCACGGCTTTCTCACCGGCAAGTTTGCTTTTGCCGTAAATTGAGAGTGGTCGTGTACGGTCCCAGGTTGTGTAAGGACGATTTTGTTCGCCATCGAATACATAATCAGTACTTATGTACATCATCGGCACATCATACTTTTCGCAAGCCAGAGCAACATTTTCAGTGCCATAACCATTGATCAAATACGCTAAATCAGGCTCTGATTCAGCCTGGTCTACATTGGTATAAGCAGCTGAGTGAATAACAAGATCAGGCTTGGCATGGCCCATGGTTTCCATAACTTGATCGTAATTGGTGACATCAATCTCTTGCTTGTCCACACCTTTGACCAAGTGTCCTCTGGAATCGAGGCAAGGCAAGAGCGCTTGCCCCAACATGCCGCCGGCTCCAGTGACCAATATCTTCATGGCAGAACTCTTATCACGGACCATGCCTTAGTCCTCACTTAGCGCCGCAAGCGGCAACTTCATGGCCACAGATTGCAGCCAACCAATTACCATTTTTGCGATACCAATCAATTGTTTCCTTGATGCCCTTCTCAAATGTGTGAGCTGGTGCCCATCCCAGTTGAGTGGTTATCTTGGTGTTATCGATTGCATAACGGCGGTCGTGACCAAGTCTGTCTTCAACATACTTGATCATCTCGTCACCCTTGCCCAATTCTTTGATGATGAGCTTGGTGATGTCGATGTTCTTCCACTCGTTGTTGCCGCCGACGTTGTAGACTTCGCCAGGCACACCCTTGTGGAATACGGTGTCGATAGCAGCGCAGTGATCTTCAACGTGTAACCAGTCGCGGACGTTCTTGCCGTCACCATAAACCGGCACTTGCTTGCCGTTCATCAAATTGGTGATGAACAACGGAATGAGTTTTTCAGGATGCTGATAAGGACCATAGTTGTTGGAACAACGTGTGATCAATGTCGGCAGTCCGAAAGTATGGAAGTAAGCGCGACAGAGCATGTCTGAACCAGCTTTACTTGCCGAGTATGGGCTGTTAGCTGCAAGCGGTGTCTCTTCCGTGAACTTGCCTGTTGGTCCAAGCGAACCATAAACTTCATCGGTTGAAACTTGCAGGAAGCGAATGGGCTTGTCCTTGCTGCCATGCTTGAGAGCTGCTTCGAGCAATACTTGCGTACCGCAGATGTTGCTGCTAACAAAAATGCCTGGATCTGTAATCGAGCGGTCAACGTGTGTTTCAGCGGCGACGTTGATGATGCCATCAATTTTTCCGAAGAGCTTTCCTGACACGATGTCGTTGACGACATTTCTGTCTTCAATTCTTCCCTTGATGAACTTGTAGCGCTTTTCACTGCTAAGGTCTGCCAGATTCTCTGGGTGACCGGCATAGGTGACTGCGTCTAAGTTGACGATGGAGTAATCAGGATGGTTCTTGAGCAGGTGGCGAACTAAGTTGCTACCAATAAATCCCAAACCACCAGTTACTAGAAGTTGCATTGGAAACCTCTCGCTTGACAATAACTGCTGCCGAATGCCGGCCGCACAACACTATGATTGTCCTCAATTCGAGGATCATCTATCAACATTGACTATATAATTTCCCGCCGATATTTGCTCGCAGCGGCTTAAATATAATTCAGACGGTCGAAATCGGCTCGGAATCGGTGTTGTCATACCATCAGTCAATAGACTTTTTTTGACTTGGCTTTAGAGGCGGTACTTCACGTACGAGTTTGCCATCACGGATAACAACAATTTCTGTGCCGGTTTGTGCCGCTAATTCCCGAGCGCGTTGCGAGGCTCTTACAAGAGCTTTCTTTACGTTCTGCATATCGGAGTCTTCCTTCGGCGATTTTTTTTCTTTCACTTCCCTTCTCCCTCATCAATTAAGATTGCTGTGTCTCCGCTGTTGTCGTATAAACACCAGAGATCAACCTCATGTTTATAGATGGTTTCAAACAACTTCGTCCCAGAATAAAACCTGCGTCGAACCACTTCACTAGGAATATTATGTCCGCCTTGCGCAACTCTTGCTGCTACACGCGCAATTGCCTCATCCGGATTAGCGAGGGACAGAAAAATCAGCTTTACCTGATACTTCTCTCTGCGCCACTCTCTAATCAATTTCACATAGCCCCGTCCGGACAATGTTGTCTCAAATGCGAAGCTGTCACCGTTAGCAACATGCTCTCTCATTGCTTCAAGCATTAAGCGTCCTGCCTTGATTGCGGCAATCTCCGGATTGAATGGCGACAAACCACTAGCAATTAGATCAGCATTTATAAATACTGGACACTCCGCCTCATTAGGCAAAAACTCCTTAGCAAAAGTAGTTTTTCCTGCTCCATTTGGCCCAGCAATAATTACGACTTTTTTTTCACTCATCACTTATCCAGTCTATCAGAATTCAAGTATTTGCCGGACATAGGCAGGGTAGAGCAGTCGAAACGCCAAGCCCTCATCTAAAGCTTCAAATACCGCTGCATTGGTAAGAGCTGACAAGACGCTTGGAAGAACGCTAACATCAAAGAGTACAAAAGCCTATGCGCTCTAAACCACTTCCACCTTACTATCATCACCGAGCATCAAGCGGTACGCCACCGGCTTCGCCTGACTCCGCGTCAGCTCGACATTTACACCGATGAGACTATCCACGATACGCCCGTTGAAGTCGGTAATCTTGCAATTCTCACGTAGAATGGAATGCTCGATCTCCGCTTGCGAAACGCGCGCGCCGTCACCAATCGAAGTGAATGGTCCAACGTAGCTATTCTCAAGAATACAATCGTTACCAATCACAGCCGGTCCACGCACCGTGCAATCTTTCAACACGGTATTCTTCCCAACAAGCACGCGTCCGGAAATTCTCGTCGACGGATCAACATTGCCGTTGTTAGAAACTTCCGTCATCTCATCGAGCACAACACGATTAGCCTCAAGCATATCGTCTTTCTTACCGGTATCCAACCACCACGAGTTGAGGATGTGGCTCTCAACTGGATGCTTCGTGTCAATCAAACGCTGAATAGCATCTGTGATTTCCAATTCACCACGCTTACTCGGCTGAATTTCATCAATTGCCGTGTGAATATGTTTGTTGAAGAGATAGACACCAACCAATGCCAAGTTTGACTTCGGCTCTTTTGGTTTCTCTTCCAGACACAAAATTCTGCCGTTGCCATTTAATTGCGCAACACCAAACGCACTTGGGTTAGCAACTTCTTTCAAGAGAATAAACGCATCAGCTTTACCATCAGCAAAGCGCTCAACCAACGGTGCAACACCGTCTTTGATCAGGTTATCGCCGAGGTACATAACAAATGGCGAGTCACCCAAGAAGTCGCGACCGGTCTTAACAGCGTGAGCAAGTCCCTTCGGCTCAGCTTGCAAGATGTAGCTTATTTTGATGCCCCAACGGCTACCATCGCCGACGGTCTTTTTAACATCTTCGCCAGTTTCCGGGCTGATGATGATACCAATTTCTTTGATACCTGCAGAAATCAAAGCCTCAATGCCATAGAAAAGAATTGGCTTGTTTGCCACCGGCAAAAGTTGCTTCGCCGCTGTGTGCGTGATAGGACGCATACGCGTGCCCTTGCCACCACTTAAAATCAAACCCTTCATTTCCGTCATGATCTTTCCTTTTTCTTGTAACGCTCCGGCTTCGCTTCGCTCTACCTTCGCTTGCCATCCAGCATCCCTTCTTCGCTTCGCGGCGAATTGCTCATCGCAACTCTTGCTTCGCTTACTCCTCTAGAAGGCGCCACGTCTACTAACTATTGCTGTGAAAGTGGCAAAAATGATTTGCCAATCGAGTATGTAGTGATAGTTGTCGCAATACCAGGTATCCAAATCAACCTTCGCACTATCTGCCAATTCATCACGACCGTTGACTTGCGCCCACCCGGTAACACCAGGCGGAAATCTCAAGACTCCACGGCTCTGACGCATAGCAGTCAGTTCGGTTTGATTATACAAGGCTGGTCTGGGACCAACGATGCTCATCTCCCCCTTAAGAACATTGAACAATTGCGGAAGCTCATCCAGGCTTGTCTTTCTAAGGAATTTCCCGACACTTGTCACGGGCGACGGCAACTTCAGCATTTCTTCAGTCGACAAATCCGGCGTGCCGATACGCATTGTGCGAAATTTGTATATTTCAAAGTGCTTACCGAAGCGCCCTATCCGCCTCTGGCGGAAAAGCGCCGGTCCAGGCGAATCCAGCCGGATGGCAAGCGCGCAAGCAATCATCACCGGCGCCAGGGACAAGATAGCCGCCAGCGAGATGAGGAAATCCGTCAGACGCTTCAACCTGAGTTCTGTCTCAGGAAGGTCTGCAACTTGTCTAGAAGGCTCAAGATTGACCGAACGGCTCATGCTACTTCGCTTGGAACTTAACAGATATCACTTGGAATTACCCCTAACAGGCAATATCATATGGGACGGTTGCCATTAAGACCCGGTTAAACATCTTAACCAGGGTTAAAAATTCTTGAATACAAATGATAGAACTCTCCGTAATCATCGTTAGCTGGAATACGAAGGACCTCCTGCGCCGCTGCCTCGTGGCATTGAAGCAGGAGATAGCCGACATCGACGCCGAAGTCTTCGTCGTCGACAACAACTCCGCTGACGGCTCAGCAAACATGGTCACCAAAGAGCATCCCTGGGCAAAACTTATAACCAATGACGCCAATCTAGGCTTTGCCAAAGCCAACAATCAAGCAATGAAAGTTGCCCAAGGCAGTTACATTCTTTTACTAAACCCTGACACCGAGGTCCAACCCGGTTCCGTTCACACGCTACTCAAATTCTTACCCGAACGCAGACAAGCAGCAATTGTCGCCCCGCAACTCTTAAACTCCGACGGCAGCATCCAAAGATCATGCCGTGCCTTTCCAACATTCCTAAATATGTTGTATGAACTTATCGGTCTCAGCAAATTCTTCCCCAACGTAGAAACCTTCCGCGCCTACAAAATGCTCGACTGGAACCACGACGACGAACGTCAAGTCGATCAACCCGAAGGCGCCTGTCTGCTACTCCGCCGCAAAGTAATCGAAGAAGTAGGCACACTCGACGAAGGCTTTTTCATGCTCTTTGAAGAAGTAGATTGGTGCTACCGCATCAAGAAAGCCGGCTGGCAAATCTGGTTTACCCCAAAAGCTAAAGTCATTCACCACTACGGACAATCAATAAAACAAGTCAAAGTGCCGATGATTTTGTCCTCCCACCGCGGACTTTATCGCTTCTGGCACAAACACTATCGCGACGGACGCTGGTACCTTGACGGCATCGCCTACGTAGGACTGATGACCCTGGCACACATGCGCATCGCTGCATATAAGTTGACTCAACCACAGATCTCGACCAAAACCCTGTCCAACAACCAAAACTCAAGAGATGCATACGTTGGACACTCAAATTCATCAGTCTAAATCAAAAATCAATAAGTTGCTGTTGCGCAGTACATTCCTGTGGTGCCTGGTCATTCTCATCAGCATTGACATAGGATTGTGGCTTTCGTCACGCACCGGAAGACCAGTTTTGGATGATGGACCACGGCTGGTTGCTATGAAACAATTTCTTGCCAACGACAGCAAGCCCGACATTGTCTTACTTGGCTCATCGCTCTCTTTTGCCGCCAGCTATTTTTGCGATACAGCCTACGTTCTAAAAGTATCGAACGAAAATCTCCCCGACTCAAATTCCT
>SBAT01000058.1 GCA_005240105.1 Chloroflexota bacterium | reverse complement strand
TGGCACAACGATTTGGTCTTTGAGGATATAAATGCTGTCCTGGAAGAAATTCCTGTTGCAGAAATTCCTTCTGACGGATTCAACATAAAACCATTGCATAATAAGGCAATTCCTTATCTTGTCGAAGGTTATTACATAACTGATAGCAAATTCCAGCCCGTTAAATTGCTGCCGAAAGGAGTTGAAATTCGTACTCCTGCGGCAACCTCAATTGAAGATTGCTTAAAATACTTGTCCCTATTGCATGGCAGAATGCAAACACAGCTCAATGGCCATGGATATGCGGCTGTTGGTTTGTCGCACCATCCTATAGAGACAGAGTTTAAGGGACCGCAATGTTACGAGCGTTATGACTGGTGGCAGTGGGCGATGCAAGTAATGACCACTTATGGGCCGGACGTGAATATTAGTTTGCCTACTAAGCTTGGTGCAAAAATTAGTCTGGATGATTTGTCCAGAAAGATAAACTATTATGCGCCGGCAATGACCGCCCTGACTATTGCTTCTCCGCTAGCTGATGGAGGACTTTGGCGTATTCGAGGGCAAGTCGGCAAATCCTATCGTACTTATCGTCGTAGTCTATTTGCGCCACCGATAACTATTCATAAAAAGCCGAGCTTGCGTTTTGAATTGAAATGTCTGGAGATGTCCAATTCAATTGTGGACTATCACAATTACCTTCTCATTTGGCTGGCGTTTTTGTTGGATAATCAATTACCAGGAAGAGCCAGCGATCAAAGTCGTGTTTATGACTTGGGACAAGTAGCCCGCTTTGGGTTAGCAGCTGAGACAGTTCGCGCGCGAGCTTCCGAAGTGCTCAATCGAACAGAGAAAATTTGTAAATCGATGGGCTTGAGCGTTGGCACGCTCGATGTATTTTGGCAAAGGCTGGAAACAGGTCGACTGCCGGCCGATGAAATCATTGATTTATTTAGGCAGGAAAAATCTATTGAAGGGACGCTGCGTCATCTGACTGTTCTTAAGCAAGCCCCGGTGCCGCCGATACTCGCCGAAAAAATTCGTTAAAGTGCATATTGAGTCCCAAGTAGGAAATGCGAAATTTCGCAATATCCTTGGATTTAATCTCTTGATTTGAACTTTTTGATCCTCTTGACCGTCTTTAAGTTAAGGGCGGACAAACGATGGTTGACAGTATGTCAAATATGACACATATATTGAAAATGATCTGAAACCGTTACAGTGGTTGGGAACCTCATTGCGTTGGCTTCGTAAGTGTCCGCGGCTAGTTAGAAAAGCAGCCGGTTTCGAGTTACAAGTAGTGCAAAGAGGGCAACAACCAGCTGACTGGAAGCCAATGCCTACAGTTGGCCTCGGGGTCAAAGAGATACGATTAACAGGAGCTGACGGACAGTATAGAGTTTTATACGTGGCCAAATTCAGCGAAGCAATTTATGTTCTCCATGTGATTACCAAGAAACGTACTCAGAAAACTTCCACACATGATATAGCCATTGCTCAAGGGCAATATGGGAAATTGATAGAGAGAAGGCGGGCTGAAAAATTATGAATAAGAAAGACAACTCTGTTATCGCAGGAAGCGGCAATGTTTTTTTTAGATCTTGGGTTCAATGAAATTGAGGCCGAGGAACTGTCTCTTAGAGCTTTTTTGATGAGCAAAGTGAGAGAAATTATCAGGGAGCTTGGTCTTACTCAAGCGGAGGCAGCCAAACAACTGCGTATTGATCAACCTCGCGTTTCCAAACTTTTCAATGGACGAATGAGTCGATTTTCTACCGACAAGCTGATTTCCTATCTTCTTAGGCTTGGCTATGATGTGAATGTTCAATTAAACAGTGCCCCTTCCAAGCGGAGATTTGGAAAAATCGCATTTTCTGGGCACAAAAGAAAGCACAGTTCGGATGTTAAACGTCAGAAGAAGAGTGCCTAATTTTGCGCTGCTGTCATAGATGCAGAATGTGACGCAGGTTGTCTTGGATTTCTGGGAGATGCCTGTTCTTCCTTTCCTGCAGCCACTCTTGTTTAAGTTGGTTAATCGGATCGGTGTTGCCGTTAAATCGCTTGTGTATTTCCGCATACTGTGATTCGTACTCCCCGGCTAAGGCGTTGAGGTGTTGCATGCTTTGAATAAAGGCACATTCGAAAGCCGGATTGAAAGGATCTTCACTGCTAGGCTTGTTTTTCATTCTCCAAATATTGCGCGATAATGTGTCAAACGCATCGGACTCGGTTTCGATTTGTTTAAGGACTGGGCGTAGTTCTTCTAAGCACTGGAGTGATTGGTTGAACATTTGCATTTGGGTCTCTGACAGGGCGAGCTTGCTGCTGCCCTTAGAGGTAAATTCAGGAGAAAATCTATCTGAAAGTAATTTCTGAACTGGCACCATGATGTTTGAATAGGTGTGCATCTCTAGAAACATGTCGTCTGCACTCTTATGCTGTTTGCAGATAGTCTCAAATTCCTGCAAATTCTTGTTGAGCATGTCCATTAGGATGGGTAGCGCAGATGCATAACCCAAGGCATAAAGCCTGTCAGTGTACTCTTTGGGCATTTTACGGTCTGAATGATATTTCCTCGGCAGGTCTTTGTCGGTGGCTGAGGTAAGTAATGGTCCACTAATTTCTACCATTTGTGATGCAAGGGAATTATGTTTACCGGCTGATGGTGTTAACGGGACCTCGGCCGGATAGGACTGATTTTCGTAAGCGCTCATAGCTAGACCCCAAAACTACAACAGTTGGTCTATTCTGGCAGTTCTCAATAGTGAACAAAAGAGACCATTGCTGTTGAAAAACGCTCTTAGTGAGGCAATTACGGTCTTGCTGCTTGAAATTAACCTACAATTTTGAACTTTTTGATCCTCTTGACCGTTTAAGAGGTAGCGAGTGAAATCGGTTGTCATTGACAGCCACCACTTCTGTAGCTACAATTATAGGTACAGGTCAATGCAATTCGAATGGAGCAAAGAGAAAAATATCCAGAATACCTGGAAGCATGGAATAAATTTCGATGATGTAGCTCCTCTGTTTTTCGAACCGGCAGTTTATTCCGATGTTTCCAGACCAGAAGATCTAGAAAAAAGAAGTCGACTACTTGGGTTGCTAAAGGATCGAGTACTTTCGGTAGTCTTTACCAGGCGATCAAACAACATTCGACTGATATCTGCACGACCAGCTAATACTGAAGAGCGAATATTTTTTGCACTCTCGGAACGCAAATTTTTTTGGGATATTCACCATGAGTAAAAAAAAGGATGATAACCAACCCGACAAGACAGATTGGGAACGTTTATCTAAAATGAAAGACGAAGACATTGACTATACCGATAATCCTCCCATGACAATGGAGGAGTTTACAAAGTATGCCGAGTATGGGATCTATGCCAATAAGCAACTAATATCGCTCAGACTAGACCAAGACGTCATCGCCTGGTTTAAAGAACAAGGACCCATGTACCAAACGCGCATGAATGGTGTCTTGAGGGCATACATGAAAATACAGCAGTCGCGTCCTAAGAAAAGATAGGGCAACCAAATTAAACGGCGGTCGTGAGCATTTTTTCGCTTTGCCAGATTCGCTTTTCAGCCTGTGCGCCGTCGTGACCGACTTTATGAATGCTGACGTTTTCTATCAATCCACCTGGAATATTTAGTAGCTTGGTGATCACGTGCCAGACGCACCCGTGAGAAACGATGAGCACGGGATCTTCGGATTGAAGCGATAAGGAAAGTGCTCTTGCGATGCGTGCGTCAAATTCGCTGCGCGATTCGCCATTGGGGGGATCCCCGTCCCCGCGAAAGAAGTTTGGTAATTGGTGATACGGTTTCCTGGACCAGTCGCCCACTTCCCATTCTCTAAGCTCGTCGACTACTGCAACGGGTACAGATAGCACCTCATTGAGAATGTGGGCAGTCTTTAGTGCTCGTTTCATTGGACTGGAGCAAATGCTTTTGATGCCGTGTTGTGCATTAGCCAATAGAGACGTTGCTGCTCGCGCTTGGGCAATGCCTGTGTCATTGAGCTCAATGTCCCATTCCCCGCCGCACATAACGGCTTGGATGTTGGCATCGGTCTGCCCGTGGCGCGCAAAGTAGAAGTGCGATGACTTAATCATTTAAGTCATTATACTAGCTCACGCTGCCGGCAATAAGTAGCCGTGCTAAATAGCGTTGTCCTTGCTTTGGGCGACCCTAGATTCCGGGGACTTTTGCTTGTCGTGGGAGGCAAATGCTGCGCGTCCTTCGCCATTGTCAGTTACCCAGCCCCTGCCACGTGCCACGCCGCCTATGCCAATGTTTTTGTGGAACATCGTGTTTAGGGCAGCTGCTGTTTTTTCAATTTGCGCTAGCAGTTTGTGATCCTGCGCTACGGGTGATTCGCGCAATTGAGTAAATATCTTGCCGTGCTTTAGTTTATCGACGATGGAAAATTCCAGGATAACTAGATTTTCTTTGTCGTTTACGGAAAGCACTTTTGGTTGCCGGTATCCAACTGTTGGACAAATGGCTACTTGTGTCGGATTGGGCAGTGACTTATCTACAAGAGCTGCTTCCATTCCGGCGTTCAAGTTGACTATATTTTTGCCGAACCTAACTTGCACACCGTTTCTTGCTCGATCGCAAATATCAAAAACTCGGATGGCTTCTTTGTTCTTGTAAATCAAGACAGCAGTATGTGCTTTGGTAAAAATCGATCCGCGATGGGTATCAATCTGCATTGGTACGTCAGTATCTATTAAGACCATTCCGCAAGACATGCGATAGTGATTTGGTCCCAGCTCATTGAGGTGGGCATCGCCACTTAAGCAGATGCCGCGTTGGGCAGCTTTTTCGGGCAGGAGGGCTGGTGTATAGTGCCTATTCAAGATAGGTTCGTCGGCAGAAGTGTTTTCTAATGCTATTGATTGAGTTGGCGAAATTGTCGCCTGGAAAATTATTGCCAGTGCCACTGACAAAGTAGCTTTGCTAATACGGGGAAAGGACACCATAGCAACTCTCCTCCAATTCTGTGGAATCGATTGTTATTCCGGTGACCGAGAAAGTCTAGTTACGTTCGTCTAATCTCTCGATTACGCTATCGTAACCGGCTCCAATGCCGGCAATAGCTTGTCTGCAACTTCTGCCGGATAAATAAGCCAGAAGGAGGCGAATTGTCCTTTCACGAGAGCGTGAACGGTTGGAGACAATGAGGACAACTCTTTGATTTGTCCGTTAGCAGTGCGCAACATTATGTTTGACTGTGGGTTGTCGTTGTCCGGGTGATAGAGCTCGTATGGACGAATACCGGTTGAATCTGTTGTGAGATAAAACTCCGGATCGAAGTTAGCTTTTTTCAGGATCTCAGCGGCACGTTTTTGAACTGCTTCTGCTTCTTCCATTGTCTTAACGGGTAAGCGAACTGCTTTGAAGAGTTGGCGATTGATAAGACGTGATGCTAGATCGCTAAGAATCGGGTCCTTGTCGTCCATCCAACGCTTGATGTGATAGGTAAGTGCCACATCATCCAGGCGTAAATACTCATTAACATCCAAGGGCTCGTTCATCAGCCACTTGTGCATTGGCGCATCCATGAAGTTCAGTTGTCCGGCAAGCATGCGCGCGCGTTTAACAAGCAGCCCTAATTGTGCGCGGGCAGCAAGGTTTTTCTTGTGGAAATAGACGGATGCGTACATAGAGTAGCGGGCAAATAAGTAGTGCTCAACTGCTGTCTGTGCTTTTTCGCCAGATACAACAAGGCGGTCATTTGGTTGGTCTATTTCTAGCGATGCCAATATACGATCAAGAGCAAACAAGCCATAAGCAGTGCCAGACATGTAGCTATCGCGTAGCAAGTAGTCAAAACGATCACAGTCTAATTGGCTGGAGACGATGTCTGACAAAAAATGCGGCTTGAAAGTTTTTTTCAAGACACTGGCAATTTGTTCCGGCAATTGCTTGTCGAAACTGCTGAGAGTTTTAGTGATGCCGGTATTTTCAGTAATGATGCGGCGTGACCAGTCTTCATGGTTGTAGCCGACAATTTTTTCCGTCACGTGACTGTATGGTCCGTGTCCAACATCATGCAAGAGAGCCGAAGCTAGAATTAACGGCTCATACTCTTCCAACGAGGGCGCCTTCTCCAGGAGTTGGCTGTAGAGGCGCGAGGCGATGTGCATGACGCCCACGGAATGTGTAAAGCGTGAATGTTCAGAGCCTAAGAAGGTCAAATTGGAAATGCCAAATTGATGGACTCGGCGTAGGCGTTGGAATTCCGGCGTGTCTATTAGCTTAAGTGTGAGGTTCTCAGCACGGTTATTGCTATCAAGAACAATGTCGTGATGGATGGGATCGAGAAAGATTCTTTTGCTGCTGGCCATTACGACCTCGATTCGCCCGATATTGCAGGCGTTACAAGTGATATCAGGGCGAAGAGTATTGTGCCGCCAAATACCAGGCGCGAGAGTTCATGAAGTTTGTGAAAATCTTCGTGAGCGGTCGGGTTTGTGGCAATTGCCGGTAAAAGTTCAGCCATCATTGGTGTTAAACCAAGTGCAAATACCATAGCTGTGGCAATAGAGGCAAAACTTGCGGCGTAGCGTATTAGCGTCGACTTGCTTTTGTTGGTTTGCGTGGCAAAGTCCAATGACTCAGCTGCCAACAGTGCAATTGCAGCCCCGAGCGCTACTTTGGCGAAGTTGATAAAGATTGGTGCATTGGCTGCTGCCGCTTCTGCTTGCGGGACGCCGGCTGCAACTGCTGTTTTGACAAGCACGATAGCGGTAAAAACAATCGAGGCAGAACCACCAAACAGTAATGCCAGACACATGAGCCGGACTACTGCGGCCAGTTTCTTTAACCAGGGTTGATTTTGCATTGTGCTCCTTTTCCGGCTTAACCTAAGCCAGGTGTTTAGACTCTCAGCCGGGTTTTAGTGCCGGCACTTCATCTGCCTCACTAAAAAGTACCTTTTCTGGTACGCCGGATAATTCGGATAAATCGCGATTCAGCCCTTCTAATTCTTCTTTGTCGAAGCCGACAATTGTCCTGTCTATGACCAGGTCGCGGCCAACCAAGAAAATTGAAGGGACATTAGTCAAGTCGTTAGCGATGGATAGCTCAAAGCCCTGATCCAATAGCGTAGGGAAAGTAACGCCGAACATGCGGCAGAAGCCCTCAGTGGCGTCTGCATCGTCCTGGCTTATCCCCCATATGGGCAAGTTGGGATAGCTGCGATGCAGCCTTTCCAGGTAAGGGAATGTAAATTGGCAAACAGGACAGCTCACCTTGAAAAACGCCAGAACCACAGCGGGTTGTGCTCGCAAAGTGTCCGTTAAGACGTAATGGGTTCCGTCTAGCCCGGTTAATCTAAACGTCGGCGCTTTGGCCCCTGGACTTGGTGCTGGCATGCTTGCCGTCCTCTTCTATCTGTCTTACGTACTCCAATCTTATATTCTTGGCAACAGGTAAAAACTTTGCCAATTCGGTTAAAAGGTCTATTTCGTGGGAAAATTTTTACAGTAGGCTGGAGGATTTAAGTTGAAACCAATTCGCACGTTTGAGGTTACGCCATTTTTGCCACAGGAGCTTGAGTGCTTGCGGGAATTGGCTTACAACTTGCGCTGGAGCTGGGATCATGAGTCGATTAATCTGTTCCGGCGCATGGATAGGGAATTGTGGGAAGCTACAGGGCATAACCCAGTACTACTTCTCGGCAAAATCAGCCAGCAACGCTTGAATGAATTGGCAGCTGACGAAGGATTTCTCGGTCACACAAATCGCATTTACCAGAAGTACTGCGGCTATCTAAAAAGTGAAAATACCTGGTTTGAAAAAAACTACAAGAAACTCAACACAGGGACAATTGCTTATTTCTCAGCCGAATTTGGTTTGACCGAGTCAATGCCTATTTATTCCGGCGGTCTGGGAATTCTGGCCGGCGATCACGTTAAGGCAGCCTCTGAGCAAGGACTGCCTTTTGTTGGTATGGGAATTGTCTACCAACAAGGATATTTTCGTCAGTATCTTAATCGAGATGGCTGGCAGCAAGAACGTTATCCAATCAACGATTTTTACAACATGCCTATCGTGCCGGCCAGGGACGCCAACGGGGAGCCGCTAATCGTCACGGTTGATTTTCCTGGACGTCCTCTGTATGTAAAAGTTTGGCAAGCGCAAGTTGGGCGTGTGCCATTGTATTTGCTTGATACCAACATTCCGGAGAACGGTCCTGGCGATGAAGACATTACTGATGCGCTTTACCATGGTGATAAAGAAACACGAATTCAGCAAGAAATTATTCTCGGCATTGGCGGGGTAAAGGCTCTGAAAGCTTTGAATATTATGCCTTCGGTGTTCCACATGAACGAGGGACACTCGGCTTTTCTAGCTCTTGAGCGCGTGCGGATGCTTATGCAAGAGCATAACTTGTCCTTTTGGCAAGCGCGTGAGGTGGCTGCAGCAGGCAATATTTTCACAACGCACACGGCCGTACCGGCAGGTATTGATAAGTTTCCGCCGGAGTTAATTGATAAGTATCTCTCTGATTACTACCATGCATTTGGTATAAGCCGCGATGAGTTTTTGGCTTTGGGCAGGGCGAATGCCCATGACCATTACGAGTCTTTTTCCATGGCTAATTTGGCCATGAAATTGTCCTCGCGTACTAATGCGGTGAGCAAATTGCACGGTGATGTGTCACGTCAGCTATTCCAGGACGTCTGGCGCGATGTGCCGGAAAAGGAAGTGCCCATCACGCACGTCACCAACGGAATCCACGCTAAGTCTTGGATTTCGGAAGAAATGGCTGATCTCTTTGATCGTTATCTTGGGCCAAAATGGTCGGAAGACGTTGAAGGGCAGAATATATGGAAACGAGTTGCTGAAATTCCCGATGAGGAATTGTGGCGCATTCAGGAAAGAAGACGTCAGCGCTTAGTGACGTTCAGTCGTGGAAGACTGCGCAAACAGCTTGAGGCGAAGGGCGCATTGTCTAACGAGTTGAAGGAAGCGTCCGAAATTCTTGATCCGGAAGCTTTGACCATCGGATTTGCCAGACGGTTTGCCACTTACAAAAGGGCGACCTTGTTAATTAGAGACATCGAGCGTTTAGCTTCTATTCTTACCAACAAGGATAGACCGGTACAGATAATTCTTGCCGGCAAGGCCCACCCCGATGATGTGCCGGCTAAGGAGCTTATTCGCCAGTTGGTCCATTTCTCACGTGGCGAAGACGTCAGACGCCGCTTCGTGTTCATCGAAGACTACGATATGAATGTCGCTCGCTGGTTGTTGCAGGGTGTTGATGTTTGGCTCAACACGCCACGACGCTTCCTGGAAGCGTGTGGAACATCCGGAATGAAAGCAGCATTTAACGGTGCCATCAACTTCAGCATCTTGGATGGTTGGTGGGACGAAGCCTATCAGCCAAATGTAGGCTGGACGCTTGGTCGTGGTGAGGTCTATACGGATATGGACTATCAAGACGACGTTGAATCAGGTGCGCTTTACGACATTCTGGAAAAAGAAATCGTGCCGATGTTTTATGAGCGCGACGTAGATGGACTGCCGCGTCAGTGGCTGTCACGCATGAAGTCTTCCATGCTTCATGTCTGCCCATTATTCAACATCAACCGCATGCTGAGAGAATACGCTTTGCGCGCATATTTCCCCGCTTCGCGCCGCTATGCGGAATTCCTGTCTCAAGAGTCGGAAAAGGCTAAGAGCCTGGCTGAGTGGAAAGCTAAGTTGAACCATCGTTTCCCTGGTGTGAAAATAGAGATGGTGCAGGCGGCTGATTCTGATCAGGTTCGAGTTGGTGATGATATGAGAGTAAGGGCAAAAGTCTACTTAAATGGCTTAAGCCCAGATGACGTTGCTGTGCAGATATATCATGGACCGATCGATTTTCATGGGCAGATTGAATCTGGTGAAGTGATACCGATGACTGTTAGTGAATCGAAAGACGGCGACACGTATCTGTTCAGTGGAGCAATACGGTATTTTAGTTCCGGTAGGCATGGTTTTACCGTGAGGGTTCTGCCGCATCATGATGATTTGATCTCGCCGTTTGAAACAGGACTTGTTGCCTGGGCTGACAGCAATGTGCAAGTTGCTGCCGAGACCGAAGAGTCTAAGAAAGAAAAGACGGCGCTGCATTAGCAGATGACAAAGTGATATGAACTTCGGCAATAAAAAGGTCGGGATGATTTGCATCCCGACCTTTTGCATACAGTTTATGGTTCTACTTGTTTACAGACTCGGATGTGCCGATTGTTCTGCTTGGTGGCAGGACCTTGACCTTGCCGATGTCAACGGAAATTGCCGCTTTTGGTTCCTGGTTATTCAGGATATCGATGAAGCTTATCTTCCGTTTTGTTTCGCTGTCGACAACGGACATCCAGACGGAGTATTCGCCTGGTGTGAGTTGTGGCATGCGCAGGTCTTCTTCCCAAGTGATTGGTTGACCGGCGGACCAAGTGTGTGTTGGTGTTCCTGGTGTGTGGTAGGACAACACAACAGGTTTGCCGTCAGCATCTTTCAATTCAATTTCTACACGGAAGCTGGACGGAATGTCCTTATCCAGCTGGCGTGAAGGGCGCTTGGCAGTCGCTGCGCCGAAATTGAGGAACGTAAAGCCAGCTTTCATTGGCTCGCCTGAAACAACTTCTGTTGGTATCGTTGCTTGCTTAGCAAGGATTTGATAACCAATATGAGAAGCCAAAGCGGACAACGGCTTTTGGATTGCCGGATCGGTGCTCAATAAAATGCTGGCCGGAATTTCAGCATAACTTATGCCGTCATCCAGAGCATACTTGCTGATTTTTTCCAGATCCTGACCGGTAACATCGTCTTTCAGCTGCAAGCCGGTGAGAGTGTCCGGACGGAACTTGAGGAACAAGCGATATTCGTCGAATCCGTGCTTCTCGTCTGCATTAAGGCGAGTGAGGTACATGCGCTGACCATAACGACGAATGGCGTAGTCGCTTATCTCATCGAGAACGTCTTGTCCCATGCGGCTATGTACTTGCGGATCCAGGTCGAAGTTGAGACGAGCGGTTGGGAAAGACTTGGCGAAAAGATCGACTATGTATTTGCCGTGCTGCTCAAGCAGTCTCTGATCCATGGCATATTCTTTTTTCATGGCGTCGTTCAACTGATTTCCTGCGGTCTTCAATTCCGGGGCTATGGTTTTGCCCTGATAGGCAGGCAGAGAGCCTGGTGTTGTTATGTTGCCGGTCATTATGCCACCACCGGTGATGCCGATGCTGTGGATGTTGGGGTTCTTGTCATAACGAGCGCCAAGCTCGGACAAGAAGTTGTCCCAGTTGGCCAGGTACGTCTTATCCCAGAAAAGCGGCATCTGATGAGATTGTCCATCAACACCTTTATAGGTGATAGCTTTGGCTCCGCCATCAAACACCCATTTTGGCGTATCGTTGGACTCAGGAGTTTGATCGATACCGGAAGTGGCAATGCGGATAATTGCCGTTCTATTATTCTTGGCGCAAAGATCAAGGACTTGATCAATCAATTCCCACTTGAATGCATCTTCAACTGGTTCCAGATCTTGCCACGTGTAAGTGACGGACAAACCATTGATGTATGGTTTGGACAAAAGTTCGTTTAGATAGTCAGTCCTGTTGTTGTCGCCTGGTTTGATGACAGCAAAGTAGCCCAATTCTTTGTTGGCCACAGGAGAAATTGTTGGTAGTTGATTTACCTTGAAAGACTTCTTCTTGATCAAGCGGTCTTGCGATTTGTTTAGATACCCCCTTTCCGTTAGGGGATTGAAATACTTCATGATCTCAACAGGTTCATTTTTGGCAAACGCGCCCGAGCAACTGACGGACATCAATAAGGTCAGTGACAGGGCAATAGTGGATTTATGCATTAGTCCTCCAGGCCGACTAGGGCACACGGTTAGCTATATAGTACATATTAATAGCCTGACAACTGCAAGCGGGTACTGTGTACCTAAAAGATGCTACGATTCGCAACTGATTTACGGCACTTGTCGGCAGTACTTGCTTGACATGGAGAGTACTATTGAGTCTCACCTATTTAGGTCATAGCGCCTTTAAATTTGATCTGCCTGGGCTTTGCCTTTATGTTGATCCGTACTTTAAGCAGCCTGTCGACTGGCATCGGCTTGAAAAGGGGCAGCTCGTTCTTTTCACGCATGGGCATTTCGACCACGGTGTGCGAATGACACCAAAATTGTACGAAGCCTGGAAATGCAAATTTGCCGGACCGAAAGTACTCATCAAGTGGTTGGCGAAGAGATATAAAAAACGTGTGCCGGCAAGCGCCTTTATAGAAATCGACCACGGCGAAACGATTGAATTTAACGGCATTGAAATTAAGGCCATCCCCGCCCATCATCCAATGACAAGGCTTGGCAAGATTAGCAAGGGAATCTTTTTTCTGGTGGCAAGAGCCTCTGCCCCAGGCAACCCCGTCAATGGCTATTACTTCAATGGCTACTATCATTCCGGCGACACGTTATATACGGAAGTCATTGCCAAAAGTCTTACGGGCAAAAAGGTAGATACCGCTTGTCTACCGATTGGTGGGCGTTACAAAGTAGCATCCCCGCAAGAAGCCTTGAGAATAGCCGAAGAGATAGGTGCCAAACGACTTGTGCCGATGCATTGGCAGGCGCTCTACGAGCAGTTTCCCTTCCGCTATCAGCCTTCTCACTTAATAAAGTTGGCTAAAACGGAAGGAACGCACGTCAAGGTTCGAGCCTTGGCAATTGGGGAAAAGCTTGACGACGGATAATATAAATCTTTTGTATAAGTTTAAGAATGCATCAAATGTTTGTTGGCATGATGGAATCAGGCATAAGATGTTCAGAGTTCCATCCAATGGATCAGCCGAGCGAGAGCTGCGATTAGCAGGTCGCTGAGAGGCGGGAAAAGCTGAAGCTAAGCGAAGGTGAAGACTTTGTCTGAACCGGAGCGTTACAAATAAGGAACAGGGAGTACACAAATGGGCAAGTCAGTAGGAATCGATCTGGGCACCACCAACTCAGTTGTTGCAGTGATGGAAGGTGGTCAGCCGACAGTTATTCCGAATGCCGAAGGCGGACGGACAACGCCATCAGTTGTGGCATTTACCAAATCCGGAGAGCGGTTGGTTGGCCAATTGGCTCGCCGCCAGGCAGTCCTCAATCCGGAAAATACCGTTTATTCAATTAAGCGTTTCATCGGCAGACGATTTAATGAAGTTGAATCGGAGCGCTCTATTGTTTCTTACAAAGTAAAAGAAGGCGGCGACGGCGGTTGTAAGGTCTTGATCCAAGGCAAAGACTACACGCCGGAAGAAATTTCAGCGATGATCTTGCGCAAGCTCAAAGAAGACGCCGAAAAATACCTTGGTGAAAAAGTATCGTCAGCTGTAATCACGGTTCCTGCTTATTTCAACGATTCGCAGCGTCAGTCGACAAAGAACGCCGGCACAATTGCCGGACTGGAAGTCCTGCGTATCATCAACGAACCGACAGCAGCTGCCCTTGCTTACGGTCTTGATAAGAAAGAAAACGAAACCATTCTCGTGTTTGACTTAGGTGGGGGTACGTTCGACGTATCGGTTCTTGACGTGGGCGATGGCGTTTTCGAAGTGAAATCTACTTCCGGCGACACTCACCTTGGTGGCGATGACTTTGACCATTGTTTGGTCGATTGGGTCGCTGACGAATTTTTGAAATTGGAAGGCATCGACTTAAGAAAAGATCGTCAGGCCTTGCAACGTCTGACAGAGGCGGCAGAAAAGGCCAAGATTGAACTTTCTTCAGTTACAGAAACTAATATTTCCTTGCCGTTCATCACTGCTGATGCCAGCGGACCGAAGCACTTGGATATCAAGGTCAGTCGGATTCATCTCCAGGAGATGACCGGCGATTTGCAGCGTCTTCTCTCGCAGCGCGCGTCCTGCCAGAATGGCTGCCCCCCCGGCGAGCACCGCGCTGCGACTCGCATAGGTCCC
>SBAT01000398.1 GCA_005240105.1 Chloroflexota bacterium | reverse complement strand
GTATCCAGGCCACAGGGATGTGAGCTGCACAAGCCATCCTTGACTCCTAGGTTTCGGCAATACCCGCCGGAACGACGAGTTGTTTCTTAACTTAACTTGATTAGCAAGAATCTTACGCACAGACTATTTTCCTGTGCCGAAGGCTGGCGTATACTGGCAGCGAGCAAACCCAACCCCGCAGGAGGTGTATCATGCCCATGAACCGTGTGCAATTCCAGCCCGGCCTATCAATGCCGGAATTTACCAAACTCTATGGCACCGAAGCGCAGTGTGAGGCGGCCCTGGTGCAGTCCCGCTGGCCCACAGGGTTTAGCTGCCCCGCCTGCGGTCATGGCGGCCATTGCCTGCTGCCCAGCAGGCCGCGCATGACCTTTCAGTGCAACGCCTGCCACCGGCAGACCTCGCTGATCGCCGGAACCTTGTTCCAAGGCTCCAACCTGCCCCTGACGACGTGGTTCCTGGCCATTTACTTGGTCAGCCAAGCCAAGACCGGCCTGTCTGCCCTGGCCTTAAAGCGACATCTGGGCGTCAGCTACCCCACGGCCTGGCTGATCCACCACAAGCTGATGCAGGCCATGGCCGAGCGCGAAGACCTTTACCGGCTGTCGGGTGCGGTGCAGATGGACGACGCCTACCTCGGCGGCGAGCGCAGCGGCGGTAAGGCCGGACGTGGATCGGAGAACAAGGTGCCGTTCGTGGCGGCGGTCTCGGTGGATGACGAGGGACATCCCGGCCGAATCAAGCTGACGCCAGTACCCGGTTTCACCACCGAGGCGATTATCGAATGGTCGAAAGACCACCTCAGCCCCGGTTGCACCGTGCTTTCCGACGGGCTGGCCTGCTTTGGCGGCGTCAGCGCCGCCGGTTGCCTCCATATTCCCATCGTTGCTGGCGGGCGTAAGCCCGATGAACTGCCGGAGTTCCGCTGGGTCAACACGGTGCTGGGCAATGTCAAGACCAGCCTGAGCGGGGCCTACCACGCTTTTGACTTCGGCAAGTACGCCGGACGCTACTTGGCCGCGATCGCCTATCGGTTCAACCGCCGGTTCCAGCTGAAAACCTTGCCCGAGCGCCTGCTGGTGGCTGCGGTGGCCACCGGCCCACGGCCCGAGGCTTGGCTGCGGATGGCGGAAGATTCTTGCTAATCAGGTTTAACTATGAGCCACTTGCAAAAATATCCAATGGTAACCGGAGTAAGTTAATAAAGGCTCCTGATAAGCCGTTTTTTTTTAAGTAGATGACCCACTATTAAGCCGTTACTATGTTATTTTGTAGGAATCAGGGCATAGCTATCACTACCATCCATAAAACTACGTTGTTTTAGCCGTTCGGCGTTGTTTTTAAGTGACTAAAATCATCATCTGATTGGTTGTTAAGGCCAGAAGGCCAAACATCAAATGGCATAAGACTTTAGCATGCCCTCGCACACGAACAAGCCGTCCACCAAACTCATCTTTCAATCGAGCATTAACACGCTCAACAGTGCTGCGCTCGTTATAGCGGACTGCTTCGGCGGTTTTATGCCCTACCAACCGGCACCGTTTATTTTCAGCCGCTATTTCATTTTTTAGACTTTGATCCCGACGCGGATGCACATCAATCAGCGGGATGTGCCCCAATTGCCGGCTCATGTCGTGAATCGGCGGCACATCATAAGCGGAGTCCATGACATCATAAAGATTGGTCACGCGTTCACTACTCATCTTGGCCAAGGGAATGGCCACTTGGCTATCATGGGTAGACGCGGAGGTTAAGATTGCGCTAATGGGAATACCGCCATCTGCCACATCAATGTGTAACTTGTAGCCGGTCCAGCTGACTTTATAACCCTTGCTGTTTTTCTTGGTTCCTACGTCGCAAGCTGTCGGCAAGTCGTTAAGCATGTCCGCCAGCCCCATGCCACTGGCTTGCCGCTCAATTCGAGTCAACGGTTTAATACGTTCTTCGCCTTGTTTAGGGCGGCCACGTTTTGCCGCTAGTTTCTGGATAGGTTTCTTTTTGAGCGGTTCTTCCCGTGCCTCTATCGCGGTTGAATCGCGGGAGTTATGTCCCACTAACTCACCCTCATAGCTTTTTTTGATGAAGGCTTCATGGACCCGCTCAGGTAAACGGGATTTCGAGAACTCGGCAAATGCCCGCGAGAAGGTCCATTCATCGGGGACATCGTTTTTACGCTCCCAACCGCAAATCCGTCTTAAGGCGCTATCGGTCGCCAATCGATCCAGCAACGCGCGTGTCGTCGGCAGGTTATAAATCGTTTTAGCCACAAATGCCCTGGCGATGGCCGTGCGGTCTTGAGGCGGGCGCCCTGGAAAGCCACGACTGGAAGTGATGAATTCTTCGATGCGCACCATTTCTAATGTGGTCACCAATTCCTGTTGTTTCTCGGTCAGCGGCCCCAGTTCTTCTGATAACCAAGGAAATAATGAGCTTTGTATATTAAGCCATGTCTGTGATAATGTATCTCTTAACCTGCTCATGTCATTGATAAAGTTGGATTTTAGAAGCTTCCATTTTATCATCTTGGGCAGGTTATTTTTTCTTTTTGGCCGTTCTGGCTACTAATTCAACTCGCTTTATTGGGTTTTGCAAGTTCCTCATTGGAAAAAAATTATTGTTCGCTGCTGTCGGTTAAGCCGTTTCCAATAGATAACTGGGAAACTTAATTAATTACAAACGCGGTCCATCGATACTTAATTCAATGCTGCTTCGAAAAATAAACGGGGTGCAACCATTAAATCTTGCCTATCGAAACAAGGCGTCCATTTTAACTTAAAAAAT
>SBAT01000258.1 GCA_005240105.1 Chloroflexota bacterium | reverse complement strand
TCCTGCTCCCCTCTTTCGCGTTCCTGGATATAACGCAAATGTTCTCTGATCGCAGGCCGCGATCCTTTCCCAGCTTTGATAAATTTCGACTTCGCTATAACTGGGGTGCCCTTTGGCGCCGTTGCTGCTTTGCCGTACATGCGCCCCCTGGGACCTGTTTTTCCTAGCCTGATCTGCGGTCTGCCGCCTCCACCCCCGGAGCGGTTTTCTTTCTCAATCTCGTGTGTCAGCCAGCCAAGCACGTTTTAGTCTTCTTCCGATGTTTTGCTTTCTTCTGCTTTCGCTTTGCTCTCCACTGCCTTGCCTGCAAACTCCCGGCTGTCCTTCCAGTGCTTGTTCAGATACTCCTTGCCTTGTGGCTTCCCGGAGAATTCCAGATTCCTCATGCTCAGGTAAGTGGCTTGGGCTGAGAACTTGATGCCTTTCACGATCAGCGCCCCAAACCGATTCTCAATCCCTCTCAGTCTTTTCTCCAGTCGGTCAAAGGCGTCGTCTTGCCTTTCATTCGCCCGCCTGGTCAAACTGTCCTCTAGAAGCTGCCTCACCATCGTCGATCGGGTCACTTTGTTGGCGGTGGCCAGGCGGTCTAATTCCTCCACTATGGCGGGAGACACCACTGCACTGACGCTTATGAACGGCTTAGTCCTCGGCATTTCTCAAATCCTACATGTTGATGCAGACAGCGTATACAATACCAGTATAGGCTTTTTCCCTGCCCTGACGACAGAGATATATCATGCTACAAGTAGCATATTGCCGTCGACAGGCAATATACTTACAAAAGCAACGAAGATATATCTCCTTTATCCTGCCTTCAGCTCCTTCGTCGCTTCCGGCTCCGCTTGCAGCTCCGGTTTTACCATTCCGCTTCAGTGCCCCTTCAGCGGTCGAAATTTAAACCAGGGGTACCAATCACTCGCAGGACACCTCTTGACTGATGTTCTAGCGCCTTTTAGCCGCCTACCATTTCCGATACACTAGGCAGAGAGGTGCAGATTATGGGCCAGCCACAAGAAAAACCAACAGTCGAACAAGTTTTGAAACTAGTAGACCAGCTCAGCCCGCAGGAGCAAGGGGAAGTGCTAGAACAGCTGAAGATTGAAGACCTGCGGCGCGAGATTCGCAAGGGTATTGAGGCGTCTGAACGGGGGGACGTCGTATCGCTTGAAGAACTAAATAGGCGGCTGGATGCCAAACACGCCGAGATCCTAGAAAGGCAGAAGAAGTGAGCCGACTCTCCTTCACTGAACTGGCCGCGCAAGACCTTGAAAAAATCTACGAATACATCGCCGACGATAACATAGATGCAGCGGTGAAACACCGTCAGCGGCTTGCAAAACGCTGGCTTGCGCTTCTCGATCAGCCCCGAATTGGCAGCAAGAGAGACGACATCGAGCCTGATCTCCGTAGCGTCACTGAAGGCAATTATGTGATCTTCTATCGGATTCTGGCGGACGGGATCGAAGTAGTCAGAGTGCTTCACACGTCTATGGACAACAAACGCGCTTTTGCCAACTCGGAATAAAAAAAGCCATAACCCTGCCAGAACTTAAGCGTTGAATAGAGATACTCAGGATTTCCCCAGAGTCTCTAATTACACTTCCCAGAAGAGGGAACGCGCTTGCCATGGCACTTGAACAGGGCGACAATACAGAGGCCAGATCGTTTGTACCAAGCGGACTAGCCGAGCACGCCGGCCTGAGCCGATCGGTTCAAGATTTCTATCAGCCGATCGCTGATTTGAATGTCCGCCAAGACTTGCCCTGGGCGCTCGATTTTGGGACAGGTGCTGACCTCTACCGGCTGCCCGCTTATACTGGTGAGAGACTTTCCGCGAGCGCTTTTATGGCCGACGATGTAGAACAAAAACTAGACGCACCGAAGATCCAGCCGCCGTCTGACAGCGTGGCCCGCCCGAGCGTGATCCGGACAAAAGAAGACGAAGCGATTTGGGACGAGATGCAAAAGCCGCACAAGCTGGGCAAACATGAGTCAGCTACTCATATTGGCTTGAGTCCTGAAGTGATAGCCGACATGCAAAAGAAGGGGCAAGCGAGCAAACTTGAATTTTTCGACAGCAAAGCAGACGACGCACTAGCAGCATTGCAAAAGCCACCAGCGGAGCAAATTTTGATAGCTCAAAATGTTGACATGCAGCAAGTAATTTCCGACATGCCCAGAGGTGGAACCCTTCTACCAGAGCCGTGGATGGTGAATTTAAGCAGCGATGTCCTAGGAGCATTAGGGCAAATGGGTTTGAGTTTTGCAAGCGAGAAATTCAACGCAATGCTAGCTGCAATCAAGGAAGTGGTAGTTAAACCGATAGAACATCCATACCGTGGTCATGAATTAGAAAAATTGGCGACTATTCCAGAACATGCTTGGGACGCGGCTTACAAAGCATTTCCAGATATAAAACAAATCGGCGGTTTGACTCCACAAGAGACAACTAGAACGATGAAAGCAATCATTGCAAACGAGCTTACTTTCTATGGACCAGAAGACAAAATACAAGACATCATCAGCGATTACGGACAAGGGAATCTTATTAGCGGAAAGACTATAGGATTTGCTCAGATTGCACCTAAAGGAGTTCGCGATCTTTCAGAAGAATTTGATAAAGAGGTGAAAGCTGGCGCGCGCACGAGCAATCCGTTAAACAAACTTGCTGCGCTCGACAACAACGAATTATCCAAAGCACTGCAAAAGCCAGAAAACATACCGCTTCTGGTTGCTGCCAATATTTCTCATAACGTCCGAATGTTTGACAGACACAAGAATGAAGTGGAGACAAATCCGCTCACATTGGGCTTTGGCTATAACCCTGATCACGTCTTTGCTAAATCAGACACTGAACGAAAATACTTATTGACAAAGAAAGAGGCAGAACAGAAGGGAATTCCATACAATCCAGCTTTGCCTACGCAGGATGTACTTTCAGTTTCAGAGCATGCGCACAATATTGCTAAGTGGCTTCAGAAGCTGGGTGGCTAAGTCTTTCGTTTTGCATATCTTGTCAGTCCATAAATTCCGAGTCCAAGTGTTCCGGCTGCTACTCCACTACCTAAACCCAGAATAAGGGCTAGTTTTAGTGCTTCCCAGTCGTCGCCTGGCTGTTGTACTTCCCAACCGACAAATCGGGCACGTCCAGTATGAATGTCTTTGAGCCCGTAGTCATACCAATGCCAGATGGTAAGTCCGCCGATGATCAGGAAGGGCAGCAAAAATGCAAGAATCATTGAGCGTCGCTTTTTCATAGAGCTTAGTATAGCTAGAGCCGGTGCGGTGCGCTTCGCGCTTTGTTTTTATGCCGCCTTACTTCTGCCTGGCGAAATAGCCTAGCACTTGCGCCCAATGTCCAGCCCAAGCCCTTCGGGTTGCTTCGCAAGCCTGGACACCGGGGCCCGCGCGGCGTGCAATTTTGGCAGAATCGGCAAGTGCGTACGGCGGCTAAATTCAGCGCGGCCAAAGAACCATCCTTGCACCGGAGAATACGACTCCGTGTTGCCGACACGAAGTAAGGCAGGATAAAGAGGCGGCTCTGCGAGCGCCTCAACAGCCCAGTTACTGGCATTTTTAGCGGCTCTCATTCGAACTTTTTCCGGCGGAACCCCGCTCTAGTTCCTTGTATGCCACGACTATTGACAATTTCGACGGCTCTTAGTACTTGCCGTAAGATTGGGAGCCAGAGCCCCTATAAAAAAATTGCCGAGGAATACCGGAGCGAGCGTAGCGAGTGAGGATATGCCGCAGGCTACCTTACTGGTTCTAGCCTGCACGCGTAAGCGTGCGCCAGTGATTGACCCCGTAGCTAGACTTCGAAGGGAGTGACGGCGGCAACAGTCTCAGCTGGTACTTGCCGTTGAGTTGTTCGCCGTCGCCCCGCAGATGTCGTAGCGCAGGGAGTCAATCACCATATAAATAATTCCGTGCGTGCATACGCGCGATACCTTCGCGTAGCGGGGCGTTCTAAGAACGTCTTTTGTTAGTCCTTGATATAGTCCTTGAAGGGGTCTGGAAACGCTTACTGCGCAAGGCATACCAGTTGCCAAGCCACGGCCAAACATCACAAAAACCACGGCCAAACATCACAGGTTCCACGGCCAAACATCACACTTGACATATAAAACCACGGCCAAACATCACACTTGGAAACGGGGCCGTTCGGGGTTGTGGGGGAGAGGAATTTTTCTTTCCCGACAAAGTGCAATGGCCTGCTCTGTTGTAAGCCCTAGTTTCTTGATGCGCTCCTCACCAACCGGCAGGCCGCTCGCAAAGGCTGCCAAAGCCGGGATTAGAGGATCGTGAGGTTCGGCCGGACGAGTGGCGAGGTCATCACGCTTCCCAGGCGTAATCGCGTTAGGTGCCCGGCGTCGGGCTTTGCCGCTCTTTCTACGCATTTGTTCGCCTTGCCACACTGCTCCAGGGCGATAAAGAATACGCCACCCATCCCAGCGGTAATCGCTGATGTAGCCTAGTTCTTTTAGTTCTTCGTGTGCTGGTTCCAGTTGTTGCTTTGCTCTCCAAAGCTCTTTCTGAGGCTTAATGCCTAAATGAACGGTAAGCCAGTCATAATCAGCAGTCCAACACTCGGCGCCCTCTTTGTGCTCACAATAAAAGCGGTAAGCCAAATGAGCGTAAAGCTGCTTGGCTATGTTTGATTTAAGCGTGCGGAGGCGCTCCAAATCAACGACCATGACATAACCGGTGTTGAGATTTCTTAGTATGTGTTGGTCAAAGACCACGAAGTTCTCTTCGTGCTTACCGCCGTTGCCATCATCTTCTCCAGCAAGGCCAACACCGGCTAAGAGCCGGAATGAAAGGCTAACATACCGGTGCTTTTTATTATCAAAGAAGGTTTCTTCGCACACTGCGAGTGTGTTCATAAGGCGTTTCAGACTGTCTTTGATCGCCGCTACGTTTTGGCCGCTTACTGCGATCCCCATCCTTTCTGCGAAATCCCTAAACGTGCCAATGGGCATGGTTTCTGCCACCGGAAGGTCTTTCGAGAAATAGTTTTCATTCACCAGCTCGTAGATAACCGTAGTAACATCGCGGTCAAACGGTCCAGGCAAGCCGTATTTAAAATGCGGTTGTACGCTCCAGCCTCGGGTGATGGCTTTACCATTCTCGATCACTGAATACACATACTCGATGGGCTGAAACCGGTCTGCATGCCTATCTAGCAAGAAGAACGGTTTTAACAGTAAATGCATCTCAGGCTTAGAAAGCCTTGGAGGTTGAAAAAAATCTTGCAAGCCATCAAGGCTTAAAGTGGCTTGCTGTGGGAGTTTTACTAACTCTAGTTTTGTCATTTAATCGTGTCTCTTCTAGTTTGGCGTTTTGTCCTCTTGCGCCTTCACCAGCAACCCGTTAAACTTCTCGGTAATGACTACGATTCGTCCGTTGGGTTCGCGCCTGGCGGGCGCTTTCTTATGTGCCAGTCTAGCCGGGATCTACTATTGCACGCAATTGATCTGACTCTATATGTGGTGCATATAGACGACTGGACAATTGATCCAACCGGCACCATAATGCCTCGCGTGAGCCGCTAGAAAGAGGGTTTTCGATGGGTCAGCCTGAACTTGAATTACCAAATGACTACTTGACAGTTGACGGACTAGAGGAAATTTTTGTCGAATCCGAGCCAGCCGCGCAACCGTTGCGAGAGGGTCACGAAACCGCCGCGCGAGGTCTAACATTCAAAGAAGCCTGTGATTTTTTTGGCTTAAAAGCTACTGCCCTTCGGGTTCGTATCAAGTCAGGAGAAATTTCGGCTGAGAAGGTCGAAGGAGTTAACGGCCCGGAATGGAGGATCTACCCCACGCAACACCCGCGCCACCCTTTCGCGCAAATCGCGACACCCTTGCGCGGACCCGAGCCCGATAAGCTCCTGATGATGGTTCAAGACCTGCAGGCAAAGCTAGATGCCGCCAATCACCAATTACAGGCGGCAAGTTTTCGCAACGGTTACTTAGAAAGTCAGCTCCAGGAGAGGGTAGAAGACATCAAGCTCCTGACGGACAGCCAACATAAGCGCGGGCGATGGTCACGTTTTTGGTTCTGGTTCACGGATCGCTAGGTGTTAGTGAGGGTGTTGAGCAGCCATTTTTCCAATATCTGCTGTAGTTCCGGGTTGCTGCACGACTTGTCCAAGTAGTCGTCCATGCCTGCCTTTAGACAGCTTTCTTGGATGTCTGTGGCAGTGCTGGCAGTCAGTCCAATGATTGGGACTCTGCTACCGGTGCCCTTTTCCAGCTCTCGTATCTTTGCGGTGCATTCGAAACCATCCATGCGCGGCATCTGGCAATCCATGAGGATAGCCGCATACTCAGTGGTTTTCAGCTTCTCCAAAACAGCCAGTCCGTCCTCAGCT
>SBAT01000339.1 GCA_005240105.1 Chloroflexota bacterium | reverse complement strand
GTTTGTCGTTGCCATCCGAACCACTGGTTGAGCCACCGTTGCCGGAAGCTAACTTTTGATCAACTTCTGCCATGATGTCTTTAAATTCTTTGGCGTCTAGCGTTTCTTTCTCGAGCAAAACTTTGACGACAGCATCCATGTGCGGGCGATGTTTTTGCAGTAAATCTCTAACGCGCTCATGTTGATTGCTAATTAGTTGTTTTACTTCTTCGTCAATTATTGTGGCAACATTTTCGCTGTAATCACGCTCGTGACCGAAGTCGCGACCCAGGAATATATGTTCGTTGCGCTTGCCAAAAGTCATCGGTCCCAGCCTGTCGCTCATACCGAATTCGGTGACCATGCGGCGGGCTAATTTGGTGGACTTTTCTAAGTCGTCTTGGGCGCCGGTTGTAATTTCGCCGTAGACGGTTTCTTCTGCTACACGACCACCCAAGCTGACGCCGATTTGATCAATTAACTGAGATCTTGTCTGTGTCATGATGTCTTCTTCAGGCAAGAACATCGTCAGTCCAAGAGCAAATCCACGAGGAATAATGCTTACCTTGTGCAGTGGATGAGCGTGCTTCAGAAGAACACACATGAGAGCATGTCCTACTTCGTGATAAGCGGTCATTTCTTTTTCTTTGGCTGAAATGATGCGCGTCTTTTTCTCCGGACCAGCGATGACCTTATCTATAGCTAGTTCCATGTCGATCATTTCAACTTCGCGCTTGTTATGGCGCGCGGCAATAAGGGCTGCCTCGTTAATAAGGTTTGAGAGATCGGCGCCGGTAAATCCAGGAGTACGTTTGGCCAATACTTTTAGATCTACGTCTTCAGCAAGAGGCTTGCCTTTGCTGTGTACGGAAAGAATTTGTTCGCGACCAAGTACATCAGGTCTGTCGATTACTACTTGTCGGTCAAAGCGACCTGGACGTAGTAATGCTGAGTCCAAAATGTCCGGACGGTTGGTAGCGGCAATGACAATGATTCCAGCATTAGGCTCGAAACCATCCATTTCAACCAATAATTGATTCAGGGTCTGCTCGCGTTCGTCATGGCCGCCGCCCAGTCCTGCGCCACGCTGGCGACCGACAGCATCTATTTCATCGACGAATACGATACAAGGAGCATGTTTCTTGGCTTGTTCAAACAAGTCTCTTACGCGGGAGGCGCCGACGCCGACAAACATTTCCACGAAATCAGAGCCGGAAATGCTAAAGAAGGGAACGCCGGCTTCACCGGCAACTGCCTTAGCCAATAAAGTTTTACCGGTTCCAGGCGCGCCAACTAACAGCACGCCACGAGGAATGCGAGCGCCGAGAGCCTGAAACTTTTCCGGATTCTTTAAGAAGTCGACTATCTCTTGTAATTCTTGCTTGGCTTCATCAATACCGGCAACATCGGAGAAGCTCACCTTAACCTTGCTGTCTAACATCAGTTTGGCGCGGCTGCGTCCAAAACTCATGGCTTGATTGCCACCTGATTGAGCGCTGCGGAACATAAATAGAATGCCCAGCAACAACAATATAGGTAGAAAGAATGAAGACAACATAGAAAGCCAGAAGCTTGATTTATCCGGTTCTCTTACTTCAATAGGAACGCTGGACTTATTAAGTTCGCGCACCAAATCATTTTTAGCTTCTGCCGGCACAATGACAGGACGTTCAGCTGTCGAGTTCTGCAATTGAACTTGGACTACTGCTTCACCATTGGTGACGATCACCTTCTTGATGTTTTTAGCCTCGTCCGACTTCAGCATTTGTGATAGCTGCGAATACGTCAAAGGTTCTTCTTTTCGACTGACGCTGGTCAACGAAAAGACGAATACCATCAAAACAATAAGCAAAAAGAAAACGGCGCCGGTTGTCCCGTACTTCCTCATCTTCGTTCCTCACTTCTCTTTCATCAGATTATAGCATGGTAGTACTGTGTCCCGAACGCTCGCCTAGGCGAGCTTTTCAAGGCTTTTACTGGAGCAATTGTCAAGAAGGGCTCCGGTCAACAAATAGCGCAATCTGCTGCCAATTTCAGCCATGTAAGTAAGTGTGAAGGACTTCCTACCACCTTGAGCTTGTTACTTAATCCTATACCCGGAACCCAAAGGACTTCCTTCTGGTCGGCAACGACTATATTGGCAAATGGGTTGGGCAGGCTTTCCGGTTTGTGGTTGTGAAGATACTTCTTGAGCTTGACCATCTCCTGCATGCCAAAGGGTTGGATGGCATCGCCTGCCATCCTGGTCCTGACGACCAGAGGAAAGCTTACTTGAGACAAGTCAGCGATTGCTGAGAGCTCACCTTTGGCCGGAAAGGTTGAGACGGGCTCTTCTAACGCCTCTATTTTCAAGGCGTGGTTGAGAGGCAAGAGCGGAGTAATTCCAGGAATCTTCAACTCAATTTGCCAGGGCTCGACATCTTCCTTGATTTGTTCTTTGTCGTGCCAAAAAATGGTGTCAGTGGTTGCGCGCAAATCCCAGAGGTCATCCAGGCTAATTGCGGAGGTGTCGGCAATTGCTTTGCGGCATCCTTCAATGCGCTCATATGATGGTTCGATATCCCGGAATCTTAATGCTTGCCAGAGCACACGTCTTTGTATTGCTGGTGGGAACGCGAGAAAAATTTTCCTTGTCCACTTATTTAAATCCGCAGGCGACAGTTCAGCGAAGGCACTTTCCACTGCTGCTGAAAAAAATACTTCCTCTTCTTCGTTGAGACTGCGAAATCTCTCCAGGCTCTCGGCAAGATTGGAAAACTGTTCCTTTATTACTGGAATTACGTTATGACGGATGAAATTACGCCGATAGGCAAGATTGTTGTTGGATGAATCATGGCGTGCCGATTGCCCACAGCTCTCGAGATAAACTTCACAATCTGCTCGACTAATACTAAGCATTGGTCTTATTAGTGTGATGTCTTCAGCCAGTGCGCGGCTAATGGGCATGCCTACGAGTCCTGGTTTACCCGTGCCGCGAAATAAACGAAATAGAAGTGTCTCTGTCTGATCGTCTTTTGTGTGAGCGGTCGCGACAAGGTGAATACCCTTCTCCTGGGCGATTTTTGTCAGGCGCTCATAACGTGCTTGACGAAGTTTTTCTTCAGAGACCGTTGAAGTCTCGCCAGATTGTTCTAGGTGTTCAATAGTCAGAGGAATTTGTAGCTGACTGCAAAGTTCATGACAAAAAGCTTCATCCTTATCAGATTCTTCTGCTCTTAAATGATGGTTGACGTGGCAAGCAGAGAGCTGAAGTTGTAGATCGTTTTTCAGGGAATTCAACATGAGCAAGAGTGCCGTTGAATCAATTCCCCCGGAAATAGCAACCAGAATAGCGATGGGCTTTGGCGCGAATTCCGGAGTAAGCGCAAGAGCCCTTAAAAGACCAACTTTCCCGTCTTTCAAAAATGCATTAACTTGCTTGGATTTATCGCTTGCCATTGGGTTCTTTGGCTTTTTGCCATGTAAACTGAACTAGTTGCTATGTTAGCAGGATTGAAAAGGGTATCCGCCCAGCTTAATCAAGGAACAAGGCTTAGCCAATAGAGTCTGTAAGGAAATAAGGCGTCGGAAGTTGTATTTGATGACCAAGCAATTATTAGTAAGTTTAGTCAGTCTGTCCCTCTGCTATGCCGTGGGAGCTTACGCGCAATCTAATACCTCCAGAGAACCAATTAAGGGACGTGTAGAGCACCTGAATTTGGAGTCCGGAGATAGCCGCCATCAATTTGAACCACAGTATCCATCGACAGACGACGGACCTTACATGAAGGGAAATGCCCGGCAAGACGCCTTGCATGGTCAAACCGATAAATCCGGCTGGCAGGAAGAAGCAGGCGTTGCCGAGTTGGATAAGGAAATAGGCATGCTCAAGGGAACTGCCCAGAAGCAAGGAGCAAATCTACAACTGCGCGACCCGGACGGCGAAGACCAGCAACTGATGATTGAGTGGGACCGCTGGCGTAATCGTCTTTTGCGGGCAGTGCAATTAGGCACGATAGGCATCCTTAACAGCCATGAAGAGGATACCTACAGGTGGGATCCGCAAAGACGGGTGATGAGAAGCAAATACCCTATGGGTACCGAAGCTTGCTTCATTTGCCAAGTCACGCCTGGGTTGAAGGTTCAGAAATTGAAAATTCTCCAGTCATCCGGCTTCCCCGATTTTGACAATGCTGTCTTACAAGCGGTGAGAGATCTCGAGGATACAAAAATCCTCAAATTCCCCGAACGCTCTAAGCGCCCCATCGTAAGCCAAGCCGCCTGCATCAGAACCGCCACCAGCGACAACTTCCAATACCACAAGTTCGGCGACGTTGAGCGCCAGGTAATACCAGGCCCTTAAATAATGAAATTCCTGGCACAGGGGGAATTCGAATCCCCGACATCGCGGTTATGAGTCGCGTGCTCTAACCAACTGAGCTACCGTGCCACGTGGTTATTGATTATGCCGGGCTGCCGTATTTCATGTCAAGCAATGATGAATGCCAGTTAACAAACTGTTTTATGCCTTCGGAGAAGGTTGTTTTGGGTTCGTAACCGAGCAATTGGCGTGCCTTGCTGATATCTGCGTAGGTATAGGGCATGTCGGCAATTTCAAAGGGCTTGCGGATAATGGATGCTTTTTTACCTAAGGCATCCTCAATTGAGGCAATCATGTCTTTAAGATAAACAGGCTCGCCCCGGCCCAAATTGATGATTTCGTAGTCGGTTGCCTTGTATTCCATGGCTTTAGTGATACCAGATACGATATCAGCAACGTATGTATAAT
>SBAT01000376.1 GCA_005240105.1 Chloroflexota bacterium | reverse complement strand
GTACTACTCAGGCGGGATACTTATCGCGTTAGCTGCGGCACATCAGGGGTCGATACCCGATACGCCTAGTATCCATCGTTTACAGCCAGGACTACTGGGGTATCTAATCCCATTCGCTCCCCTGGCTTTCGTTCCTCAGTGTCAGTTATGGCCCAGCAAGCCGCCTACGCCACCGGTGTTCTTCCCAATATCTACGCATTTCACCGCTACACTGGGAATTCCGCTTGCCTCTACCATACTCTAGTCTGCCAGTATCCAATGCACTCCCGAGGTTGAGCCTCAGTCTTTAACATCAGACTTAACAAACCACCTACGAACTCTTTACGCCCAATAAATCCGGACAACGCTTGCATCCTACGTCTTACCGCGGCTGCTGGCACGTAGTTAGCCGATGCTTCCTCTGTTGGTACCGTCATTTTTTTCGTCCCAACTGACAGAGCTTTACACCCCGAAGGGCTTCTTCGCTCACGCGGTGTCGCTACATCAGGGTTTCCCCCATTGTGTAAAATTCCCCACTGCTGCCTCCCGTAGGAGTATGGACCGTGTCTCAGTTCCATTGTGGGTGATCATCCTCTCAGACCACCTACCGATCGTCGCCTTGGTAGTCCATTACACTACCAACTAGCTAATCGGACGCAGGCTCATCTATGAGCAGATTGCTCTTTTTATATATACAACTGTCGAAGTATATACGTATGCGGTATTAATAGACCTTTCGGTCTGCTATCCCCCACTCAAAGGCAGATTCCTACGCGTTACTCACCCGTCCGCCACTAGCTTCTACTTTGTATTGCTACAAAGCAGTCACTCGTTCGACTTGCATGTGTGAAGCACACCGCCAGCGTTCGTCCTGAGCCAGGATCAAACTCTCCGTTGTCAAAGACTCCAGGAGTACTGGAATCTGTTAGCGATTAGTTTGCCTTACTCAAAAGTTTTGACAGGCGCCTTATATGGCTATTCAGTTATCAGGGTTCAACGCATCCACAGATGGGATGCCGCCAGTGCGATACCGGCACAGAATTGAATAATAGCAACCTTTCAACAACTCTGTCAACTTGCCAAAGTGCCCATAGGGTAAGGGTTTTGGTGATTCTTAGCTAAGCTGAATGTTCGTTTTTTGTTTAGCATTGATATCTTGTCTGATCATTGAACGATATCAAAAGCGACTATTCATGCGCTTCTTGACGTATTCGAGAGGGCTAATTTGGATATGAAAATGATTGTCATCGTGTGATCCAACAAGTAGCGGAGCAAGAGCTGCGATGAGCAGGTCGCAGCTCTTGCGAAGAAGGGTAGCCGGACGGCCTAGCGAAGGTGCAGTGAGGCGCAGCCGAACGCAACCGGAGCGTTATAAATGAACTTGCTTGGACAGCACCAAAGCGGAAGCACTTTTGTGGGCCCCTGAAACGAGCAACATTCTGTTGCCGGCAATTTGGCAATATAAATAAGACTCCGGCATTTTGAACATTGCCGTGCTCCCTGTACTTTGGCAGCTATGCGCGCCCATAAGGTTGCCAACATAATCTTGATAGGACTGCAGGGCTACTTTTGGATCTGCATATTCAATTAGTACAAGTTTCAAGCGCTCTTTGTTGGGGCTGACGAATTGATAGTCGGCAATTGCTGCCTGTCCTTTTTCGATTTGCAAAAAGCTTACATAAGGTAGGGGAAGAAATGCCTTGCCGGATACTGGACCCATGGCCAGCCGCTCGCTTCCTTTTACTTTGTCCACGCTGGGCAACCTGCGGAAGACTAAAGGCATTGATGAATGCTCAGTAAGTGCGTGTGCTAACTGATCGGCAATAGAACGCATCAACTCTTTGGCTTCTTCGTCATCTTCAGCAGTTGTGTTCAACAGGAAGAGATAGCTGCCCTGCCAGAAGGTAATGCTGTTGTCCTCTTCTGATGAACCGTCTCCACGAGGCACTACTGTAGAAGAGCCTTTGCGCAGGCTTGTGTAGGCGCCGTAGCTGCAGGCAGAGTCGGGGAAATGAAAGACTTGCACGGTTACACGTCTTTGCCCGCGCTGGAATGTAGATGTTGCAGCCCCAGTTACGTGATACTCGGACAGCAGCTGGGATTGGCCCTTTGGTTGATTACTATTGCCGCTGTCTACCATGTTCCATCCATCGGGAACAGTCTGGACGATTTGAATTACTGCCTGTTTCTCTTGTGCGACTGGATCGACCTCGGCGTAGGCTCCAGCCAGCGGCAGGCAAAGACTTGCCAGGACAGCTAAAATAATAAATGGCTTGGAAAGCAAAACTTGTAATCTCGAGCTCGGTATCCAAGCTGCATAGTTTAGCGTGTTCAATCGGGACTGACTATTGTCCAGCATTGAGAACCCTGTATCTAACTAGGCTTGTCCCGACCATTCGGCAAAAAATTGCTTTAGAAAGGACTCCATGAACTCGTGTCTGCCTGAGGCTAATTTTTTTGCGTGATCGGTGTTGATTAGGTCTTTGAGCAGAAGCAACTTTTCGTAAAAGTGGTTGATTGTCGGACCGGCGCTGTTTTTGTACTGCTCTAACGATGTGTGCACTTCCGGTTCTATGCTTGGATCGTAGAGTGGACGTCCTTTATAGCCGCCATAGGCAAATGTTCTAGCCACACCCATGGCGCCCATTGATTCAAGTCTGTCGGCATCCTGCACTACCTTGCCCTCAAGCGTGGACATTGAAGTATCCACGCCGGCTCCTTTGAAGGAAAGCCTGTCAATTATTGCCGAGACGTGATTTACAACTTCACTCTCCACGCCTAATGCGGTTAGCCATTCGGCAGACACTCGTCCGCCTGCTTTCATATCTCCATTACTGAATTTCCAGTCAGCAATATCGTGAAGCAAAGCAGCTAATTGCACCACATACAAATCAGCACCTTCTGCTTGTCCTATGGCAATGGCATTTTGCCAGACACGATAGACATGCCACCAGTCGTGTCCGGAGCCTTCGCCGGACATCTTTTTTTTTACTCGTTCTACCAATGCCTGTACGACTTGATCTTGTTTTGGTGTAAGCGAGCAGCAAGTATCCATGGCGTTTCTCCAGTTTTTCTATTTCAAGACGGGTTCGGACATTTCTTGTCTATACCAGGCGATGGTCTTTTCCAGCCCGGCACGCAGGTCCACTTTTGGTGACCAATTAAGCAGCGCTTTGGCTTTGCTTATGTCAGGCAATCTTCTTTTGGGATCATCAACGGGTAAGGGTTCGTAAACTACCTTGCTTTGGGAGCCTGTCAATTCCTTCACCAGTTCTGCCAGTTCAATCATGGTGAATTCTTTCGGGTTGCCTAGATTTACGGGTTCGTTGTGCTTTACCGGCATCAGTGCAACTATGCCATCGACAAGATCGGAGACGTATTGGAAGCTGCGTGTTTGCGAGCCTTCACCGTAAATGGTGATTGGTTTTCCGGTCAGCGCCTGGTGAATGAAGTTTGATACTACTCGCCCGTCATTGAAGCGTAGACGCGGGCCGTAGCAATTGAATATGCGGATTATTCTTGTATCGAGTTTGTGCTTGTGATGGTAGGCCATGGTAATGGCTTCAGCAAAGCGTTTTGATTCGTCATAGACACCTCGCGGACCGATTGGGTTTACATTACCCCAGTAAGTCTCTGGTTGGGGGTGTACTAACGGATCGCCATAGACTTCAGATGTACTTGCCAGGAAATATTTTGCGTTTTTGGAACGGGCGAGTCCTAGCGTGTTATGAGTGCCCAGCGAATTTACCTTGAGCGTTTCAATCGGTAGATGTAGATAGTCGATTGGACTGGCTGGACTGGCAAAGTGAATTACCCAATCGAGATCGCCAATTATATGAAGGTGGTTGGAAACATTGTGGTGGATAAATTCAAATTTTGGATTGCCTGAATGATGGGCAATGTTCTCGTACTTGCCGGTGATCAGGTTGTCCATTCCCAGCACGTAATGACCATCGGACAAAAGGCGTTCTGTTAGGTGCGAACCAATGAAGCCGGCAGCTCCCGTCAAAAGTATCCTCAATGACCAATCCCCCGATATGTGAATCCAGCCGTTGTAAGCAATTCTTCCGACAAGAAATTACGACCGTCAATGATAATCGGTTTTTTCATCAGGTGAGCAATGTCGTGCCAGTTAGCATCACGGAATTCGTCCCATTCTGTGACAAGAATTAGGGCGTCACAGTTTGTCGCTAGTTCCGACAAGTCGTGACAATAGACAATTTCTAATTCTGGATGCTCATGAAAGCAGTTGTCGTTAGCAACTGGATCATAGGCTTTGACAAGCGCGCCCATCTTGAGCAATTGGTGAGCAATTGTGATGCTCGGTGCATCACGCAAGTCATCTGTGTTTGGTTTGAAAGCAAGACCCATTAATCCAATTGTGCGTCCCTTGATGATTTTTAGAGCCTCTTGCAATTTGCTAATTGGGATATGGCGCTGTCTGTCATTTACGGAAATGCTGGCTTCCAGAAGAGATGTGGAGCTGTTGTATTCGTGGGCCACTTCAATAAGAGCCTTAATGTCTTTCTTGAAGCAGCTGCCGCCCCAGCCAATGCCGGCATTGAGAAACAATTTGCCTATACGTTTATCTAGTCCGATGCCTTTCATTACTTGTCTGGCATCAGCCCCAACCTTTTCACAGATGTTAGCTATTTCATTGGCGAAGCTAATCTTCAAAGCTAAGAAGGCATTGGCGGAATACTTGATCATCTCAGCGCTGGCTAAATCAGTGGAAATGAATTGCACATCGGAAAAATCTTTCGGGCGCGGTGCAAATTCCGGAGCGCTAAAACTTTGTGTGAGAATAGGCTTGTACAGCTGCTTCATTGTCTCCACGGATTCAGCATCGCTTGCACCAACGACTATCCTGTCTGGATAAAGCGTGTCGTGAATAGCAGTGCCTTCGCGCAGGAATTCCGGATTGCTTACAACTGAAAATGGTGGCAATGTCTTTTGCGCGCCTCTGGCAGGTACTGCCTGCATGGCCTCAATCCCCTGGGTAATGAGCATTTCTACCCAATTACCTGAGCCGACCGGCACTGTTGATTTGTTGATGATCAAACGCTTGCGACTTGTATCCAGTGCGCCGCCTATGGAGCGAGCTGCTTGTGATACTTGGGATAAATCCGGCTCGCCGTTTGGTTGTGACGGAGTGCCTACGGCAATGAAAATAATGTCGGAGTTTTTAACAGCTGCTTCAATGTCGGAGGAAAATTCCAAATTTCCTGTTTGAGTGCATTTCTTAACGAGCTCTTCCACGCCAGGCTCATAAAAAGGAATAATTCCTTTTTGCAGTTTTTCCAAACGCATTCTGTTAGATTCAACGGCGGTCACCTTGTTGCCAAAGTAGGCAAGACAAGAACTTGTCACTAGCCCTACATAACCGGCGCCAATTACGCAGACGTTAAGAGATTCCTTTTGCACAGTAATATCCTTCCCCATGAGCCTTCTTCGCTTGAAAATCTGCCCCTATGGACAAACGGCTCAGATATAACAATACTAGATCTCTTCTAATTTGATTATCCACTCAGGTTGCCATGAAATCAGCCCTTGATGAATTTATTACCACCATCGCCCGTCTGCGTGCCCCGGACGGC
>SBAT01000025.1 GCA_005240105.1 Chloroflexota bacterium | reverse complement strand
GAGCCCAACGAATATCTTGCAGGTTGGAATTTGGTCTGCCGTCACCGAATAGAAATGAAAAGCAATCTAGGAAGAAATTGCCTTTGGGATGCTCCTGAACATACTCGTTGTATTTCTCTCGTCTAACACTTGGAACACTATTGGGATAGTACGTGTGCGAAGGGCTGTAACTCCAGGAAAACAAATCAACTAAAAATCGCAAGTCAAAGAAGTCAAAGCCATCGAAGTCAACGCCACCGTCACCATTGTCACCAAAAATTGCTGCAATCGCCATCGTAATCAGTACGACAAAAATTAGCACGATTACCAATAGAGATAGAACCAAAGCCACACCAAAAGACATGCGGACTACCCAGTAGAGCAAATTGAAGAGAAACACTCCCACTAAGAGGGCTGTTTTCCTCAAGCCACGCTGCAGATAGGCGTTGGTAAATTGCGGAGAGAAGGAATAAAAAACAGTTCCGTCAGCGGCAACCTCAAGGGCGCCTCTCGTTTCACCAGCTATTTTATTTAGCCAAAACGAGGCTTGGTTGATGGAAAGTCCCGACGCTGTTGCCAGCTCCTTGGGAGTGGCCCGGAACTTCAATTGTTTGATGGAGGAAATGGCCTTACGTTTTTCAGGGACAAATAATGAAAATTCGGGATCCTGCGGATCATCGACGCTCATTACTTCTCCAGTTTCAAAAGTGCCATGAATGCTTCTTGCGGAATTTCCACCTTACCGACGTTCTTCATGCGCTTCTTACCTTCCTTCTGCTTCTCCAGAAGTTTGCGCTTACGGCTGATGTCACCGCCGTAGCACTTAGCAAGAACGTTTTTACGTTGGGCCGAGATAGTTTCACGAGCAACAATCTTGCCACCGACAGCCGCTTGAATAGGCACTTCAAACATCTGGCGCGGAATTAGCTTTCTTAGCTTCTCAGCAAGTTGGCGTCCTACTGGATGTGCATTATCGTGGTGCACAATTGCAGACAGCGCATCGACGGGTTCGCCACCAATGAGAATATCGAGTTTCACCAGGCGTGATTCGCGGTATTCATGGAAGTGATAGTCGAGGCTGGCATAGCCACGCGAACGAGATTTCAATTCATCGTAGAAGTCGGTGATGATTTCCGCTAGCGGGATTTCGTAATTGAGCATCACGCGTCTGGTATCCAGATACTTCATGTCCATGAAGATAGAGCGCCTGCCCTGGCAAAGTTCCATCAAGGTGCCGACATAATCATTCGGTGTCATCAAAGAAGCCATTACAAATGGCTCTTCGATCATTTCCCGATACGTTGGTTCAGGCAAATGCGCCGGGTTATCAATCATAACGATTGAGCCATCGGTTTTAGTCACCCGATAGATAACCGAAGGTGCTGTCGTAATTAGCGTAAGGTTGTACTCGCGCTCAAGACGTTCTTGGATAATTTCCATGTGCAGCAGTCCCAGGAAGCCACAGCGGAAGCCAAATCCTAGAGCCTCGGATGATTCAGGCTCAAAGAACATAGAAGCATCATTGAGCTTCAATTTATCCAGCGCCTCTCGCAATTCCGGAAATTGATCGTTGTCCACCGGATAAATACCAGCAAAAACCATTGGCTTTGCTGGCTGATAGCCAGGCAACGCTTCAGCGGCTGGCTGCTCTACGTGCGTAATGGTATCACCGACCAAAACAGAGACGTCCTTAATAGACGCTGCCAGATAACCTACTTCGCCAGGACCAAGCTCTTCAACGCGCACTTGTTGCGGTCTTAAGACGCCAAGCTCCTGAACTTCAAAATTCTTTTCGTTAAACATAAAGCGAATCTTGTCGCCCAGTCTGATCTTTCCATCCTTAACACGGAAGTAGACGATGATGCCTCGATAGCTCTCATAGAAGCTATCAAATACAAGCGCTCTCAGTGGTTTATCAATGTTGTTTGGTGGAGGCGGCACATATTTGACCAATGCCTCCAGGACGTCTGTGATACCAATATTGGCCTTCGCCGAAGCAAGCACAGCACCATCGGCAGGCAATCCAATAATTTCTTCAATCTCGGCTCTAATGCGCTCAGGGTCAGCACTGGGCAAATCAATTTTGTTGATGACCGGCACTATTTCCAGATTGTTCTCTACTGCCAAGTGCACGTTTGCTAGAGTCTGCGCCTCAACACCCTGGGTTGAATCGACGACAAGCAGAGCCCCTTCACAGGCAGCCAGACTTCGTGAAACTTCATAACCAAAGTCCACGTGCCCAGGTGTGTCGATGAGGTTGAGAATATAGGTCTTGCCATCCAGGGCGGTATATTCCATCCGTGCAGGCTGAGCCTTGATGGTAATGCCCCGCTCACGCTCAATGTCCATCGTATCGAGCAACTGCGCCTGCATATCGCGCTTTGCCACCGTGCCCGTATTCTCCAGCAGGCGGTCGGCAAGGGTCGACTTGCCGTGGTCAATGTGGGCAATGATCGAGAAATTCCGGATTAACGATGGATTCGTAGGCACTTAAAGCTAAACTCGTTTTCAGATGACGAAGCTATGGACGGGCACTAAATAGGCTTGCCCGAAGCAACCAATTTATATTATCAGGAGAAGGTCTAAGTCTGTCAGGAATCTTGTCAACGGGATAAGATAAGTTTTTGAACACCTAGAAAGCGAAGCAATGTCACATCCCTTCTTAGATGCAATCAAACAACGGACCCTCCTCGCTGATGGGGCGATGGGCACGCTTTTATATTCGCGCGGAGCTTCGCCGGAAGCCGGGTTCGAACAACTAAACCTAACCAACCAAGACCTGGTCCAGCAAGTTCACATTGATTACATAAATGCCGGTTCAGACCTTGTCGAAACAAACTCTTTCAATGGCAACCGTTTCCGTCTAGCAGCCTTTGGACTAGAAAAAGACGTCTGGAAAATAAACCTCTGGGCAGCCAAAATCGCTCGTAATGCTCGGGAAGTAGCAGGGCAACCAACCTTTGTTGCCGGCTCAGTTGGACCAACAGGCAAATTGCTTTATCCGTTTGGCGATGTGACTAGAGCAGATCTTGAAGAAGCCTTCAAAGAACAAATGGAAGCACTGCTGGCAGGTGGCGTCGACTTGTTCATGATTGAAACAATGTCGCACCTGCGCGAAACAGCGATTGCCGTCCGCATGGCGCGCAAAGTAAGTAAATTACCTGTAGTGGCTCAATTGAGTTTCTCCGTAGAAGGTCAGACATTGATGGGCGTCACTCCGGAAGACGCCGTCAAACTCCTGCATGAACTTGGCGATGATATGCCCGACATCATTGGTATCAATTGCGGAGCCGGTCCGGGTTCGGTAATGGACAGCCTAACGAGAATGGCTGCTGCCATCAAAGCATCAGATATTCCTACAGACAGAATAGTCTACTCGTGCTTGCCCAATGCCGGCATGCCGACAATTGTAGGCGGCCGATTCATGTACATGTCGCGTCCTGATTATTGCGCGACGTTCGTTGAACCATTCATAGACGCCGGAGCCAGACTAATAGGCGGCTGTTGTGGTACCACTCCAGAGCATATCTCAATCATGCGCCAAGCTCTGGACAAGTACATCGCCGGTCACGGCATGAAGCCCGCTCATCCAGCCGTTAATCCGGTGGAAGTTACCTCACCGGAGAAAAAACCGGACAGCAAGAAGGTCATTGAAGTTATCGACCGCCCGCAAGAGAAGAAAGAACTCAAGCCTTTGCTTGGCTTTGCCGACACCATTAAGAACATGCAACGCGGCAAAGACTTCTTCATCAGTGTCGAACTTGATCCACCAAAAGGTACCGTCGCTCGCAAGATAATTGCCGCTGCAGAGGAATTCCGCAAAGTCGGAGCCGACTGCATCAATGTGGGCGACAGTCCCATGGCTCGCGTACGCATGTCCTCGCTTGCCACTTGTCACTTGATCCAACAACAAACAGGCATCCCCACAATAATTCACTTCACGACCCGAGACAGAAATCTCATGGGCATCCAGGCTGATCTCCTCGGCGCACAAGCACTCGGTGTCAACAACATCCTGGCCTTGACAGGCGATCCGCCAAGCGTCGGCAATTACGCTCACGCTACTGCTGTCTATGATGTAGATTCAGTTGGCTTGATCAAAATTATTAATCAGCTTAATCAAGGCGAAGACATTGCCGGCAACTCAATTGGCTCACCTACTCGTCTGTCCATTGCCTGCGCATTGAATCCAACAGCTGAAAACCGCGCACTGGAGAAAGAACGTTTCGCTAAAAAGATCGAAGCAGGCGCGCACTGGACCATGACCCAACCAATCTATCAATTGAGCGATCTCACCGACTTCCTAGATGATTTCGGCGATTGCCCGATACCGATTCTTGTCGGCATAATGCCTCTGCATAGCTTCAAACATGCAGAATACTTGCACAACGAAGTGCCCGGCATAACCATTCCTGATCACGTCCGCAAGGCAATGGAAAAAGCCGGAGAAGAAGGCGCCAAAGTCGGTCTCGAACTAGCCGAAAAGCTAATCGAAGAAGTACGACACATCGCTACAGGCATGTACGTCGTACCATCTTTTGGTCGGTACGACGACATGTGCACACTAGTCGGCAAGATCAAGGGCAAGGCGCATCAGAGCGTATAACCGCTGCTGTTGCCTCTTACATGTCATTTCCGTGCGGCTGGTATTCGGCAATTAGTCTGTCTTGTATGCGAATGCGATCAAATTGACTTGATCCTTCCATTGGATGGAAGAAAACGAAGAAGTCGTGAGCTCGGCCGCCACGTGCGGTCCAAGCATTGATCACTTTCTGACACATCGACGATACTTGCGTCGATAAGTCATTAGCTTCGCCAAAGAACAAAACAGTATGTGCTTTCGGTCTATTGCCGGGATCCTGCTTGTATGTAATTGCAAAGACACCTGCGGTCACAGGCGGCACCCAGCTATTAAGCTGACCACCGGAAGCGAACTTATATCGTTCCTGTCTACCCCAAGAAATACTCATTTTAGAAACCCTCTAAAAGCTTCGACACCTGGGTGCCTGGGGCTAATAGCGAGATCTTCCACCACCACCAGCACCACCACGTGGTCTTGGCTCGGAAATAGCGACCGACATTGCGCGGCCTTCTACTTCTTGACCGTTCAAGCCTCTGATAGCGGCTTCGGCTTGAGCTTGTGTTGACATTTCAACGAAAGCAAAACCGCGCTGGCGACCGGTTTCACGGTCTTTAGCGATGCTACACGAACTTACTTCACCAAATTCAGCAAACAAGCTGCTCAAAGTGGCCTCAGAAATAGAGAAGGAAAGATTTCCTACAAAAAGCTTATTATTCATAAAATTCACAACCTTTCGATTGACTCAAAGCGCTCATCGATTAGGCTGAGAACTGCAATCGTTAAACTATACATGAACTATTGTCGCACACAATTGCAGTTATTTTCTGAAGCATCGGTCACAGAGCCCGAAAGCCCGATGGGGCTTGCGTTACTAATGATTAAACTAGTGGTTGAACTTCCGCGTAACATGAGCCGACAGGTAAAGCGGAGTTATCCGGCTTGCCAAGGCAAGTATCTTGTTGTGCACCCCAATAATGACCAATTGTTCCTTGGACTGGAATCCATCATAAGCAAGCTTTGCCACAGGTTTCACATCCATGACCATGGGCGTATTGAAAATACCGTTCCTCGATACCTGAGCTCGTTGACCAAAGCCTGTTTTCGTTGGTCCCGGACAGACACAAGTTACGCTCACGCCAGTATCAATCAATTCATTAGCCAGGGCTGTCGAGAGTGATAGGACATAGGCCTTTGTTGCGTAGTAGACAGCCATAAAAGGACCCGGACTAAAGGCGGCTACCGAGGCAATGTTCATAACCCCACCTTGTCCCCGCTCAATCATCTCCGGCAAAAACCGATAAGAGAGGTCGGT
>SBAT01000046.1 GCA_005240105.1 Chloroflexota bacterium | reverse complement strand
GCTGCGGTAAAGACGGTCAGCAGCGACAATACTTGGTGGGAGACCGCCTGGAAAAATAGCCCGGTGCCAGGATTTGTGAAGAGAGCCAGTGAATAACTGGCTCTCTTCCGTTATTATGGCTGTGATAAACTCGCTGGTAATTTAGACGTGAGTGAGGACATGACAGCAATGGGAAACCCGCCACTTTCTAAGAGTTTGATTGAGCGTATTTTTCTCAAACTCGGTTTGAATGAAAGTCCGAGTTTGGACTTTCATGGCTTAGGAAGTCTTTATAGTGCCTGGTGCGACAAGGTTCCCTTCGACAACTCGCGAAAGCTTATACATCTGAAGCTGAATGATCCACGTCCATTGCCGGGAGATAACCCCGTTGATTTTTTTGATTCATGGCTCAAATTTGGAACTGGTGGCACATGTTGGGCCGGTAACGGAGCGCTCTGTACATTTCTAGTATCAATTGGATTTAACGCCTATCGTGGCGTTGCAACTATGGCTGTAGCTCCCAATTTACCGCCGAATCACGGCACTGTAATTGTCGAGCATGACGGTCAAAAGTATCTTTTAGATGCTTCTATTCTTCATCGTGTGCCACTGCCAATGGTGCATGGGACTAAAACCGACAATCCGGCAGGTGGCGTTGAACTTCGGAAAGTGGATGATAATTGGCAAATTCGCTGGCGTCCATTGCACATGCCTGAAGGATTGGAATGCCGAATCGACTATTTTCCTTCCAACGCTGAGGACTTTCGTGAACGACATGAGCAAACGAGAGCGTGGAGCCCTTTTAATTTCGGACTTTATTTCCGCACGCTGCGTGGTGATCAAGTAATCGGAATTGCAAATGGTCAGCGTTTGGAATTAAGTGCAGAAGGAATGGTCGGCAGCGACCAGCTATCGTTAGACCAGCGAATCGACATACTAGTTAACGAACTTGGACTCAGTGAAGAGATTGCAAGACAGTTGCCGCCCGACAAACCAACGCCACCGCCACCTGGTTCTAAGACTGCTCAAAGAGTTGCTGCATCTTGATTATTTGCGGTCAAATTCCTGATATGCCGCGCTGTCGTTTCGATTGCCGACGACAGTTATGTACATTGTCGTTTTGTCAAAGCGGTAAATGACGCGAAATTCGCCCACATCTTTCCTAAAGTGAGTAACGTTTCCCATTGAAATGGAATCATGAGGTCGTGGGTCATCACATAGGTTTGTAATGGCTTGGAAAATTTGTAAAAACTGCTTACTATCACGCTTTTTGAGAAAGCGCATTGCATCATTAGTCAGATCAGGCTTTAGCATTACGCTTCAGCATCTCTTTGAAAAAATTGGTTGTTGCTTTGGTTCCGACATAGCCGCTCTTTTCCGCTGCTTCAACGCGAGCAAGCCAATAGTCATTTTCTAGCTGCGTTAGCCGTTCGTAGTCAGCCTGAGGAACGATTACCGCGATCGGGCGGCCGTTCTTTTCGATAGACACAGGTTCTTTCTGGGCCGCATCGAGAGTTTCCCCAGTTTTGGTTTTTAGTTCGGTTGCGGTCACGGTTTTCATGGCGGATGCCTCGAGATTGATCGATTTAAGCAATATGTATATTTTAAACATTTTAAACGATCTTGTCAACCAGAAGGCATATGGTCAGCAGCGACAATACTTGGTGGGAGACCGCCTGGAAAAATAGCCTGGTGCCAGCAAACGGAAGAGAGCCAGTGAATAACTGGTTCTCTTCCGTTTGTTACATGTCGAAAATTGTGCCATTTTTCGACATGTTTGCCGAATAGGTCGAAATGACTGACATGTCTGGTTTTCAAGAATATGTCGACCATTTCGACCTATTTCAAGAATATGTCGAAAAATATAGATTTTTTCGACATATTCGTATAGCATAGAAGAAATCACCTTTTGGGGATCTATGAGCTATAAAAATGATCAGCCATATAATGACCTGCCTCTGTTGCCCCCTTCTGTGGAGCTAGAGACAAAGGAAATTTTGAAGAAGTCCATAAGCGCAACGGCAAAACTCGCGGAATTAAAAGGTATGGGCGATCAACTCCCCAACCAAGCTGTATTACTAAGTGGGCTGGGCATACAGGAGGCCAAGCTATCCTCGGAGATTGAAAATATAGTTACAACAAACGACGAGATTTTTAAAGCCGTTTCCCATATCGAAGGGCATTACGATAGTGCCACCAAGGAGGTACTCCGTTACCGAGATGCGCTTTGGACGGGCTTTCATGCTATGAAAGAACAGAAGTTGCTCACTACTAATTTGTTCATTGAACTAGCGGCCACCATTAAACAGCAGGACAACTTAACTGTTAGGCGACTTCCCGGTACGAAGATTATGAATAGTCGTCGGGAGGTTGTTTATACTCCTCCGGAAGGCGAAGAGATTATTCGGCACAAATTAGCTAACTTAGAGCAATTTATCCACGCCGACGACAGTCTGGATGCGCTTGTAAAAATGGCAATTGTGCACTATCAATTTGAAGCGATACATCCCTTCTCTGATGGCAACGGAAGAACGGGGAGAATTATCAATATTCTCTTCCTTGTACTCAAAGATTTGCTGGACTTGCCAGTGCTTTATTTGTCCAGATATATAATTCAGAATAAGAACCAGTACTATACTCTTCTCAGATCTGTGACCGAAGAAGGTGCTTGGACAAGTTGGGTTATGTTCATGCTCGATGCCGTAGAGCAGACAGCCATATCGACAATCCAAAAGATACGTACCCTAAAAGATTTGCTTGCTGATACACAGCGGGAAATCCAAATAAAGGCTCCGCGTATCTATTCGAAAGACCTAGTTGAAGCGTTATTTACTCAGCCTTATTGCAGAATTCAGTTTTTGGAACAAGCTGGTTTGGGACATAGACAAACAGTCGCAAACTATCTGAAAAAGTTAGACGAAATTGGAATTATGCACGGAGTTAAGTCAGGACGCGAAGTCTATTATATAAACCAAAAAATGGTGGATTGGATAGTCGGTTGAATTTGCGTAGCTAGTCCTGATATAGGATTAGCCCCGAGGCGAGAAGGGAAAAGTAAAATAGGATGTGAGAAGTCGGGTTAGGCTAGCTTTTTAAGAGCAAACTGTGGGGAATGATGGGACTTTTTACGACGATCAAATTTGAGAAGATCTTTTGCCCGTTATGTGGGGCAAGCTTACCGGACAAGGAGGGGCATACCAAGGACGGAGAAACCCTCATGAACACATATAGCCGCGAGGATTTTGAGGATAAATTTTTTCAGCTTTCGTTCTATCGAGTGGCTTTGGGAAACTGTCCCTCCTGCAAGGAATGGAGTGCTGTTCAAATTTGCAACAAATCGCCGCGCCACGAAGAATTTAGACAGCAAGAGTGGAAGATGCGTGAAACGGCGATGACGGAAGGATGTACTCAGGCGCATCCCAATCACAATTTCGACCAGTGGGCGTGTGGCAATTACATGTTCTACAATACCTGGTGCTCCAAATGTAAGGAACTCGGTGTCGAGGGCGGAGATCTCCCGCCTGATCTTGAGGAGAAATACGCTAAATCAGTTCCTCAAATTCTGGCAAGAAAGGAAGAAGAGCGCCTAGTAGCCAGCAAAAAATTATTTGATCTATTGTCCGAAGAGGACTAGAACTAGGCGTATTAATGTGGGCTCTCTTCCGTTTTTGATAGACTAGAGTAAGGCGCATCGAATTTAACGAAACGGGAGTCCTCTAGTGGTGGGACAACATAAACACTCGGATTCAAGGCATGATGGTTTTGAGCAAAATCGGGTCTCGCATCGTCCCGAAGATAATCCGCTTCACGCTGATGTTTATCATCCGCGAGCGCCGATCGCGTATAAGTTAGACGAGGCTTCGCGCCGGGCAAACGGAGAAGTAATGCGCGGTATGACAGCAGCGGAAGAAAAAGCTTCAATAAACATATTAGATAACGCTATAAAAAAAGGCGAACTGACTGAAGCTGATAAGAGAGACATCCTTTACTACAAAGATCACAATCTTAGTCGTAAGGAAATAAGAAAACTCGGCGAAGATATGGCCTTTGACGGTCTTGATGATAAGGACGTTAGGCAAGTCTTGAGAAGGGCTCTTCAAGACGGTCGGATCACTGAAAAAGATTGGGATGACATAGTTAAGGTCTTCGATAAGTACAAGCAGCAGGAAGCATAAAATGTCCTAGCTAAGCACCTTCGCGATTAGCGATTCATATGCCGGCGACGAAATATCGCTGCCCATGAAAGTGGCGAAAACTGTTCACCATCGATAATTATGCCGCGGAAGTGACTTTCCTTGATGCGGACAAGATCGAAGGCATTCCCTTCTAACTCCGCGCACATTTCATTGGCTCGCACGCGGGGAGGTCCTTTGTCCGGTGGCGCATCTTCATTGGCGTTGCCGGCAAGGACGACAAGATAGCCGCCGGGTGATACCAGTTTTGCAAGTGTGGACTGCATGCCTTGAAGATTTACGCTGCGAACAATGTGATATGT
>SBAT01000082.1 GCA_005240105.1 Chloroflexota bacterium | reverse complement strand
TGTCTCGACAGCTATCAATACGGAAAATCCGGAACTCTCATTAGCATTGAAGAAGAACTTGCCAGTTTGGCACCGTTCCAAACTGCTTGCTTATCTGGGCAAGGACAGTCGTGTAATTGCCATCTCAGGCACGCACGGAAAAACCACCACAACAGGCATGGTTGCCCAAGTTCTTTTGCAAGCAAAACTTGATCCCACAGTTGTAGTCGGCGGCATCTTTTCGCAAATCGGCTCCAATGCCTGTCTGGGCAAAGGCGATTACCTTGTCGAAGAATGTGACGAGTCTGACGGTACGCACGCCAAAACAAATTCATATCTCTCACTTATCACCAACATCGAAGCTGACCATTTGGAGAATTATCCCGGCGGCATTGATCAGATAAGAGAAGAGATGGTCACCTTTGCCAACAAGAGCAGCTTCGGCACAATACTCTGCCAGGATGATGCAGGATGCCGCATGATACGCCAGCGCATATCCGGCAAAGTGATCACCTACGGCACAGCAAAGTTTTCCCGCGATGCTGATTACCGCTATGAGAGCCTGCCCGGATTTACCCTGAAAGTCTGGCACAAGTCCAAAGAGCTGGGCGAAGTAAATCTACAAGTCCCTGGCGAACACAACAAACTAAATGCTCTTTCGGCCGTTGTTGTCGGCACAGAAATAGGAATTCCATTTGAATTAATTGCTGAAGCTTTAGCAAGTTTTGCCGGCGTCGGTAGAAGGTTTTCAATTGTCGGCTCAACCAACGAGCTGACTGTCATAGATGATTATGCCCACCACCCAACAGAGGTCGTGGCCACCCTGCAGGCTGCCCGTGCCTACAAACTCTTAGCTCATCAAAATGCCGCTCCGAAAGGACGCATTGTGGCTGTCTTCCAGCCGCACCAGCCAGGACGCTTGCGGGATTTTTGGAATGAGTTTTGTCAGGCATTTGAATTTGCCGACCTGGTCTTGATATCCGATGTTTATATTGCTCGCGGTGGCGCTATTGAAGGGATCAACTCCGAGAAGCTGGCAGCAGCAATCACACATCCTCATGTCTTCTACCTGCCAGGAGCAACAACTACGCTTGCCCAACAGATAGTTCCGCACCTTATGCCGGGAGATTTGGTAATAACCATGGGTGCCGGTGATATAACTAAGGTGGGTTCCGAGATCTTGGCACTTGCCAGGCAGGGTCTTGTTCATGGAAGAAGCAACTAACGCACCCCTATTTCGCTTTACGACGCTAAAAATTGGCGGTGAAGCAGGGCGTCTGTGCAACCCATCAAGTATTGAAGAGACGATTGAATTACTTGATCACTTGCGTAAAAACGGCGAACCCTGGCATGTAATTGGCGGTGGTTCCAACTTGCTTGTCTCGTCCGAAGGCGTGGAAGGGACAGTGATTCGCACTGCCCTCATCACTGATATCAAGCAATTAGATGACACGCTTTTGGAAGCCGGCGCCGGAGCTCGTCTGCCACATCTAGCCAAACATGCAGCCAAACTTGGTCTATCCGGTCTGGAATTTGCCGTGGGTATTCCAGGTACGGTAGGTGGTGCTGTCGTCATGAACGCCGGTGCGCACGGCAGTTGCATTGCCAACATACTAGAGTCCGCCACTGTCTTTGACACCAAGAAATGGCAGTTGGTTACACTCAGCAACGCCGATTTGAATTTTGCTTACCGCAAATCAGAAATTGATCCTGAGACACAAATTGTATTGTCCGCTCGCTTCCGCTTACCAATGGACAAAGCCGAAGCTATTATCGAACGCACGCAACACAACGAAGACTACCGCTGGAAGACCCAGCCGCTGTCCTGGCCAAATGGCGGCAGCACCTTCACCAACCCACAGCCGGACCGCACAGCCGGATACTTGTTGGAACAATCAGGAGCCAAGGAATTCCGCGAAGGGGCAGCTGCTGTTTCGGCAATTCATGCCAATTTCGTGATCAATATGGGCGGCGCCACATCACAAGAAGTAACTAATTTACTGATGCGCATGCAGGACTCCGTATACAATAAGTTTGACATTCGCCTGCATCCTGAATGGAAGCGCTTAGGCAAATTTTCAAAGACAGAACTTGGCATTTGGAATGGACAACACTAAGAAGGGAAATATATGAGCAAGTTGCGAGTGGCGGTACTATTTGGTGGCAGATCCGCAGAACACGAAGTGTCTTTGCAATCGGCAAAAAGCGTTATTGAGGGCCTAGACAAGAGCAAGTACGAAGTTGTGCTCATTGGTATCAACAAAGAAGGACAGTGGTTTCTCAATGAAAGCTCACACTTCTTACTAAATGCAGACAATCCAAAACTGATCAAGCTCAATGGTTCAAGCCAGGCAGTCACACTTGTCCCCTACCAAAAAGACCAACCGCTTATTGCACTGGGTGATAGCCAAAATGCGAAATCAATAGATGTAGTATTTCCCGTTTTGCATGGACCATTTGGCGAAGACGGCACCATACAAGGGCTTTTAAAACTGGCCAACATTCCTTTTGTTGGTCCAGATGTTTTGGGCTCCGCAATCGGCATGGACAAGGATGTAACCAAACGCTTATTGCGTGACGCAGGAATCCCCATCGGCAAATTCCTTACATTCACAAAGTCACAGGCAGATTCGCTCAACTTCCAAGATATCGTCAATGAACTTGGATTACCGTTATTCATCAAGCCGGCCAATCTTGGCTCGTCAGTCGGCGTGCACAAGGTAAAAACCGAAGATGAATTTAAATTGGCCATTAAGGACGCGTGGTCCTATGACAACAAGATAATCATTGAAGAATTCATCAAAGGTCGTGAAATTGAATGCTCGGTATTAGGCAACAGCGATCCAATTGCTTCATTGCCTGGCGAAGTCATACCACAACATGAGTTCTATTCGTACGAGGCCAAATACATTGACGCAAAGGGTGCAACTCTAAAAATCCCCGTGGAATTGCCTGCAGATATCGTAAAGAAAGTGCAGAAACTAGCAATTGAGACATTCAAGACATTGTGCTGCGAAGGCATGTCGCGTGTGGACTTCTTCCTTACTGACGACAACCGCTTACTGGTCAATGAAATCAACACTATTCCAGGATTTACCAGTAGTATCAGCCAATATCCAAAATTGTGGGAAGCAACTGGAATTCCTTACAGCGAACTACTGGACAGGCTAATACAGTTAGCGCTGGAAAGAGCCAAGCGAGACAATCGTCAGATTGCGGTAAAAGCCTAAATCCCTAACCAACCAAGTATTTTCTTCCAAATTTTTGGTTTTGTCGGGTCGTTTAGATCCGTCAGACTTGTTTCACTCCCGGAAGTGGCCTTTGCTAAAGCGCTGTTGTCCATTGGTGCAAAGAATTCAACTTTTGGTATGACGTGTCCTGGATGCATTTCCTTGTATATGTGGTGAAGATCGTATTTCACCGCAGTAGCCGATTCGGGTCGCATATTTGGCTCATAACTGGTTAGCTGTCTAACAATTGCGTCAAGGCTGCGGTGTACTTTCTGGTTTAAGTGCAGAGGAGCATAGCTAGAAAGTGGCTTCGGGCGCATTCCAGTAAGCAAATGCCCCATTGTTTGCCCCAATGAATACAAGTCCGAGCGCACTTCTGGTTTGCCTAAGTACTGCTCCGGTGGTGAATAACCGGCGGTGACAACACGTGTTGCTGCTTCTTTGGGCATGAAAGTTCTAGCGATACCAAAATCAACGAAAACAACCTTGCCGTCCGGCGTGAGCATCAAATTACTCGGCTTCAAATCACGGTAAATAATTGGTGGCACTTGCGAATGCAAATATTCAAGAATCTCAGCACACTGAATAGCAATCCAGGCTACGTGGTTGGACTCAAAGGGACCGCCTGTTTTGAGCATCACTTCCAAGTTGTTGCCCGGCACTAAGTCCATGACCAGAAAGTACCGTCCATCGTCCGTCACATGCTCGTCAGAGACCCTAACGATGCCCGGATGGTCTAAGTTGCGCAGAATGGCAACTTCGCGCCGGAAGAGCCTTATAGCCTCCTGGTGTACCCCTGGGTCCGTGTATTTGTTAGTCAGCTGCTTGATGACACATTGCCGGTTGCCCTCAACCTTATCCTCGGCCAAATAGACAGTCCCCATCCCGCCTTGCCCCAAGGGCTGACGAAACTTATATCGATTGAACCAGTCTAGATTTAGCGCTCCGGCTTCGTTCACTTCGTTCTCTTCGCCTTCGCTTGCCGTTCGGCAAGCCTTTTTCGTTGCGCGGCGGATTGCTCATCGCAATCCTTTGCTTCACTTCAGTTGGGTGACTTCGCTTGTATCGAAACCTATAGTTGGATTTTTACCAATTGTCGGCGTATATGAGCTCCAGCACATTAAATCTTGTACCCGGAAACCCAGTGTCGGCCACGAAGATCGCACCAGTGCCGAAATTTTGATCATTGACTGACGTATGTATGGTATGCTATCGTTCTAGCATCTCCCCACTATTCGATTCTCTTAGGCGCCCGCAGGGCGTCTATCTTGGAGGTGCGTATGAGCTTAGCCAATGTTTCAATCGTGGGTAATTTGGTCCGGGCACCGGAGCAAATGTGCTTTCCATCCGGTCGAGTTAAGACAACTATGGTCGTTGCCATTAACCACCGTCAAAAAAGCAAAAGCACTGGAACAATTAATGGCAAACCAACTGAGTCAACGGACTTTTACAAAGTAGAGACCTGGGGCAAATTAGCCGAACTCTCGGCAAAATTTCTGGCCAAGGGATACCAGGTGACGGTAACCGGGCGTCTGATCATGGACCACTGGACCG
>SBAT01000390.1 GCA_005240105.1 Chloroflexota bacterium | reverse complement strand
TTTTTCAAGCTTTAGCTTGCCTGGCAGCAATGTCTTCGTGTGGCTCCGCTTTTGCTCAATTGCCTCCGACAAATATGGGCAAATTTGTGCACACGCCTGGTGATAATCAATATACGGATTCCACTCAGTTGGAGAGGCATCCTGTCTATCATCCACCACCACAACCACAGGGTGGTGGGCGCATGCAGCTAATGCGTGCACCAGCTGGACCGAAAATCGATGTTTCAATCGAACCAATTTCTTGTGATGAACCAATTGCGCCAGCCTTGTTCCCGCCGTTTCCGGACAGACTGGATTTACCAATTAGTTCAAGTACTGGCGGCTCCTGGGTCAAGGATAAGTCCGAAGGTGGCGGTGGCAATTCCGGTGGTGGAGTTACTTACCACCAGAGTTACGGACATGTGCCTATGGGGCAGCGTCCGGACAGCATTTACCGCATGGCCCAGCCAATACCAGTCGGCGGTGGCGCCGTCCCTGGTTTGACGCAGCAAAGTTCAGCAGCAATGCCTTCAGGCTCTTTCATGGATCCCGGTGGTGATACTTCTGGGGCAATGGGAATGGGGATGAATGGCGGCGCGCAAGGCGGACCGCAAGGCTACAAGGTGCGTACCGATGCAGCCGGCGGTGGCAGTTACCAACGCGTTCCAGTTGGCTCAGGCGGAGGCACAACGAATTATTATCAGCGTGTTCCGGTCGGTGTAGGCGGCGGTACGACCAACCAATATCAACGCGCACCTCTGGGTAGTGATACATATGGACAGCCAGCGGGTAATTCTCAATATGGTGACCGGCCAAGATATACCGGTGCCGGAGAGAGAGAAATGAGAGCATTGGGCAATGAACCAAGGCTTAACAGCGGGAATGGGCAGCAGTCACCTGGCGCTCCGTCTCCAGTTGTTGTGACACAGAGTTCTACGCAAGATCTTTCGCTGCCGGAAGATGACGTAAATTACAAATATCGTCCTGCCAACAAGAGTTCTAATTTAGGCAAGAACTTCGGCAAAATTATGAAAGGACCGATGAATATGATGCCTATGGGTTTTTAGTTTTGGTTTTACACGGATGGCAATTGGCCCAAGGTACTAAGGAGTTAGGGTAATGAAGAAATTGGTTTTATTGAGTTTGAGCTTAGGATTGTGTCTGATGACGCAAGCTAATGATGCCAATGCTCAACAGCGCGTGCGTGACGACTTGAAAGAAAAGAGCCGCTGGTATCATGCGCCACGCGAATATCAAATCATTGACGAAAGACCAATCGTCAAAGACTTTCGTGAAGCGCCGCAAGCGCCTGGTTTCGTTGACTTGCCCCCGGGACCTGAAGGTGCCGGTGGTGGATTTGGCGGCGGCGGTGCCGGTGCCATGGGCGATCCGGGTAGCATGGCTCCTCCTGGAGGGGTGCAGTTAGGCGGACCCAACCAGGGCTACAGAACAGAGAGCCCAAGTATGGGCAGTTCTTTGCCATTGCCTAAATCCGGTTTTGGTCGGGAAAGTAATATCCCTGCTCGCGGTATGGGACCAAAAGGACCATTACCGGGAGTAACGCAAGGTGTATTGGGCAAGATCATGACACCCAAGCCCGGTGCCGGTGCTGGTCCGGGTAGTGGTGCAGGCAATGTCCGCGGCCGCTTATTGGGCGGACAGAAACCAGCTCAAGCTCAAAGTTACAGTGGTGGATATAACACCGGTAGTGGTATCGGATCTAGTGGCAGTTCTGCCCGTACTGACGCTAGTGTTCGTGGACGCCTTTTAAATTCTCACTAAGGGCTCACTTTCCTTGGTTAAGTGGAGTACGTATAGATAAGATGCAACCAAAAGCCAACGCTCTGACCATTAATGCAGTCTTGGCGCTCAGCTTGACGGCTCTTCTTACGGCGTGCTCGCATCCATCTGCTGATGAGCCGTCTTCTTCCGCGTCTTCTGATTCGGGTTCGGTCCTGGGTGGACTGCGTCCCAAGGCTGATCCCAAAATATTGCAAAGGTTGAGGGCGAAGAATATGGTCTCTCAACCGTTGGGTGCACCTGAGGAAAGTGGTGGCGCTGATAGTCAATCAGGCGGTTTACCGTTTGTTTCTAGTGCGCCTTTTGCTCCGCCTGCCGATCAAGTTGCCCGCACTAGTCAGTCGACAGTTAGCACTCCGTCGCTGCCGTTTTTTCCGTTTATGGCTCCACAGTCAGCGCCTGGTGCAGCTCCTGGGTCTCCAGCCAGTCCTGGAGGCGTGCCGCCTTCACCAGCAGCATCTTATGGTGGTTACGGTTCATCGGTGCCACCGCCGCCGCCTGCTCCAGGAGGCTTAGTTCCACCACCGCCGGCAGTGTCGCTGTCCACGCAAGCGCAGACTGTGCCTTATGGTGCGCCGCCGGAAGCGTATATGAACAATCCATACGCTAACCCTTACATGAACCCATACGCTAACCCCTATGCCAATCCTTATGGCGGGGGTGCCAATCCATATGCTGGTGGTGGCGAACCGGCTAGACCAGCAGGTAGTCCGTTTGCCTCCGGCGGAGCAATGCCGGGTGGTGGCGCGGATGTAGATGCTAAACCGCGTAAGGCAAAGCCGCAAGACTTTACACCAATTACGCCGACAGGCATGGAAGCTCGCTCAACAGTTAAACAGCGCGATGACCTGAAGACTTTATTGAAAGGTGCCTTGTCTATGTCCCCGCAGTTGCAGTCTGCCGCACGCGACAAGGACATTGCTTTAACCTTGAGCAAAATAGATGTCGGTATGCCGCAGGAATCAACTAAAGGTTCTATTTCATTGTCATCTCGTCAAATTGAGCAACTCTATCGATCGCCTGCTCTGGACAAGAAGGTGGTTGGTCCAGTGCGCAAGATAATGTCCGATGTTGCTCAAGATTACTATCGTTATTTATATGCCTACAACAAATTTGCTCTTGCTCAACAGACGGTCGCTGCGCGCAAGCAAGAGACTGAAGTTGCCGAATCAGCTGCCGAACAACAACGCGCTGCGGCGGACATGTCTCAAGCGCAACAAGGAGCGGAGTCTGCTCGCGATGATTTGAAGGTGTCCCAGAATGAAATGGCAGCTACCGCTGGCGCGCAAGCTGCGCGGACAGTGATTGCCCGTGTGTCCGGTGTGGCGCCATCAATTGATTCTTTGGCACAAGCAGAAAGACAAGCATTGAGCCAAGCAAGAAATGAAATGTCTGCCGGAAATTCCGGAAGCGGTGGTATTCTCGGTTTCTTGGGACTTGGCAGCAAGCATGAAGAAGAAGTGCAAGAACTAAATGCCCAGCCAAAGGCTTTGAGCATGCCTCAGCAGCCTAACAAGAAGGCGGAAAGTAAAAAACCGGAGACTGCTAAGAAGACTAAGACAGCAACAAAACAATTGCCGGGCGATTTGGTGCAGGCGCCTGTAGTTGCCGCTAAGCCTGTTGCTCAGCCTGTTGCCGATCTTAGACCGGCTGCCGGTGATTCTATTGCTTTTGAATTGCGTAACCTGAACGTGACTCCACGCAAGTCAATCTTAAAGGTGTCCATACGTAATACCGGCAGTGAAAATCTTACTTTTGATCCGGATGCAATTTCCATTATGGAAAATAACCGCAAATTGTCCGATGCGGCCGTGCGTGCCGACTTTGAGACAACGCTCGTTGCTCCAAGCAAAGAAGTTTCCGGGACAATTACTATTTTTGGTCATCCATGGAATGACCGAATTTCTGTATTCATTTCCGATGCCGGCGGCAAAAATATTCCCTTAAAGCGATAGAGGTCACAGTTGATAAGTCAAGCAAATTACAAACTTAAATTGTCATTGTTGGCCATGGTCACTGTATCGGCTCTTGTAATTTCATTGGGTCTCTTTACTGATGCCCTTGCCCAAGGCGGTGGTGGAGCAGGTAGCTCTATTCCTAGTGGCGGCAGCGCTGCTAAACCTGAGGATGCTAATGACGTGGCTGCTTGGGATATCCGCAAGAAGTATTTCAAGCGTTATCCATACGCCAAATATGCCGGACCAACAGGTAAGAAGATTCCGGATAATCCGGAAGGGCACGACCTGGTAGTAGAAATTGGTGGCGGTGGTGCCGGTGCAGCTGAGGGTGGTGGCGGCGGTGGCGGCGGTGTAGCTGGAATGTTCAACGATGCTTTCAAGAGCGCCGTCAAAGAATCAGGCGCCGGCGGCTCTGGCAGTTCCAAGAAGAGAGAGTCTGTCGGACCTGGAAAGCGAGTCGTATTGGCCTATGACATTTGCCATGTGCACTGCCACGATGGTGTCGGACACTGGTTGCCTTTAGCTGAGTGGTATCACCAGCCTCAACCGCCTTGTCCTTTGCCTGCTTGTTACACCCAGCCGAAGCTATTTACAGTTGATCCTCTCGGACAGCCTGACGACATCACGGCTACAAAAAGAGATGAAGAATTGTTCGACACTGCTCTCGGTACGTACAAGATGCCGAAGGGGTCGTTGGGCGTTAATATTGCTCCGGTTAACGGATTGCCATTATCCGATACACAATTCCAGATCATAGACAGAGAAGACAACCAGCGTTTTCTGGAGTTGCTTTTTGATCCGGAACACATGATTTGGCTGGCTACCAATACCGGACAAATTCAAGGTGCATCAGCGGCAAACAGCTCTGCCGGAGCTGCCGAGGCCAGTTTCAATAATGCTTTGCATCGAATTCGTGATGATGTACTAATCAATTTGGCCAATGAAGGCTCAGGCAGTCCTTGCACGCCGGACCAGGACCCCAAGACCAACTCGCAAGCGGTCTGGATGGTCATGAAGATGTACAAGGAAGTATTTTTGCCGATGGCGTTTTTATTCCTTTTACCTGGCGCTGTCCTTACTCAGATACAGAGCTTTGTTTATAAGGGATTCTTTGAAGGTCAGGTCACTATGCCATTTGAGGGCATTTTACGAGCTACCATTGCCATCTTCCTTATACCTGCTACTCAGTTGATTGTCAGCTACTCAATTGACATCGGCAATTCTTTGTCGGAGTCGGTTAAGCCATATGCCAATACGCAAACTATTTTTATGTGGTCGAAAGAACAGTCGTTTAACCCACAGATCGAAAACCACGTAAACGTCATTGAACCAACCGGTGAATTGCATGGGAAGGCAAACGACGAGCTGGAGAAGAAGGCAAAGCAGGAGAAGCAAAGGTGGCTTTCTCAGATGATGCAGCTATGGTTCAACTCTGTTGAATACGGTATGGCTTATGCTCTTATTGCTCTAACTGCCTATCAAATGGTCTTTTTGTGTTACTTGTTCTTGCTTGGGCCGTTGTCTGCATGCTTCTACGCCTGGCCCTCTATGCAAGGCGCGTCTCAACTCTTCAGGCAGGTCTTTAGCAGTTGGACTAATGCTGTTATTAACGTATCCCTTTGGCGCTTTTACTGGATAGTTATCATGGCAGTGATGACACAGCGCTTGCTCTGGTTGCAAGATACTGGTGGTATCAATTATGCCGATCAGTGGGAAATGATGGTTTTGACCTGCTTCTTGGGTCTAATGCTGGTTGTGCCATTCAATCCGTTCCAGTTTGATCCTGGTAGTGTAGCCGCTGCCGCCATTAGCAAAGGCGGTCAGATGGGTGGTTCGGCTACGCAGGCATTCCAGCAACAAGCTCAATCGATGGGAGTTCCGCAAGCACAAATACAAGCGCTCAGCGCACCTATGTCGCAGGTTAGTTCGCAGATGTCTCAAATTGGCGGTGCCATGCAGGGTGGTATCAACATACCTAACCAGGCTCTTGGTCTGCAGCAAGGCGGAGGAGTTGGAGGTGGACTTGGTACGCAGGGAGGAGCTGGCACCGGCACCGGTGGTGCAGGCGGCACGCAGCCGCCGGCTTTTTCGCCGCAGGCATCCGCAGCTACGACAGCTGGTGC
>SBAT01000444.1 GCA_005240105.1 Chloroflexota bacterium | reverse complement strand
ATCCAAGACAATCGACCGGAATCTATCGCCGGACACCATTGAATTAGCCAGACAACTTGGATTGTTGCCCAAGCTCATCAAGTTGGAAGAGGAACGTCAAAGTGCCGTGAGTGACGGCCAGTTGCTGAAGGTTGCTGCCTTGAAACAGGACCTTTTTTATGAGTTGGTGGATTTACAATACGATGTGCACATTGCCGTCAACAAAATTGAAACTGAAGTCGACGCCGCCAACGATAAATACGCCTTATTAGCCGAAAGAAGAGACCGAGCAATCCGCTTGAACACATATGCTAACTTTCTCAGCGGCGGACTGACAGGTATAGTCAGCGGCGCCTTGAACCTGGGACAAGTCAATTATATTGCTCCCAATACAATAGACACTATTGAAGGTGTTGTGCAAACTTCACTAGCTACCTGGGGACTCAATCAAATGCGCGGCGAACACAAAATTGAACGCGGCGTACCCAATATGCTTGCCACTTTGATTGAGGGAAAAGCCAGCGCCGCGAAACTATTTCCCGAAAGCGTTTGGCTATATTTGAATTCGGTTCCCAGTGACAGCCTGACAGGCAAAACCAGGAAGGAAGATTTAGTAATTCGCTGGTCAGAGCTTGGATTTGGCACGCGCCCTTTCCGCAGGAAGTCCCATCAAGAACGCATGGGTCAAGCTGCCGGAACGCACGAAGAGCCCCATCGCATAACTGTCCATGTCCTTGAAGATCGCATGGCCATGCTCACCGACCTGCAGACTCACATCGCCAAGATGGAAGCCAACCTGCAAGAAATCCTGCAGTTTATCCGCGGCACTCGCAGCTTAGCTCAGAACACCCGCTGAAAAACTAAATTCTAGAATATGGAATTATTGCCGACTAGTTTGTCAGCCAGCTGGTGCTCAGCTTTATCCACTTGTTTCATGTCATCAACCATTGATTGCGCCTGGTTGTATATAAGCGGCCCGAGATCATTACTTGGTGGTGTCGTGAGCATATTCTGGATTTGCTGGTAGCGACTCTGCACATCGTTAACCATAGCGCTTATACTGTCGACATCGGCGGCAATGGATGGATCCTGCTTGCGTAAAGACTGCAAATCCGAATTCACTGCTGTTATATATTCCGACAACTGATTCATGCGCTTATTTAATTCGCTCAATTGTGCTTTGGCATATGGTGATCTTTCAATTTGCGAGTACTGTTTCATTGAAGGACCCATTACCATCCAACCTTGATCTTCAGCATTTTGCACATAAGCAGCCAAAGGACTTAACTGCTTGGCGCTGTCTCCCAAATATTGGGCAATTATTCCCAGCCAATGCGCATCACGGCTGAATAGTTTCAATCCCACGATGGCATTAATTGTTTGCGGCGTGACATTTTTCAAATTGACTATGCGAAATATCGCTGCCAAATCCTGATCTACTGTAGCCAAATATCTCTTCATATCCAAAAGCTTGCCGGCCATTACTTCGGCATCAATTGTTGGGCTATTAATTTGTGAATACAAAATTGCATAATCGGATTTAACCGTATCCATTACCTCATGAGCGTCAGCTAGAAGAGGCTTTATGGCATCTGCTCTTTCCGGCGGAATATCCATATTGGACATGTCTTCTTCCACTACAGCAATTAAATTGCCGATATTCGTTACGGAAGAGACAACAAATTTTGTGCGAGCTTCCGGGAAATGGCCGCTATACATTTTGAAATTTGGCTCAGCCAGTGTTACCGGATTGGTACTTACTGCCGGCAACAATACTGGATAAGAAACATCGATCATTGTATCTTGCAAAAACTTGGATAAGTCATTGATGTCTTTGCTCAAGCGGTTACTGTCGCGCTGGATCTGGCCCATATCAACCAGAGACTTCACTACCCGTCCTTCCATTTTCTTGAAATAATCCGGCGGCAATTCGCCTTTCGGAGCAGTTGTATCAGCCGGCGCAATCGTCGATGGGATTGAATTAGCCGGCAAATCTACTGCCTGCCCGTAGGCCACAGGACTCATGAGAAAGCAGGTGGCAAGCAAAAAAACGTTGGTTTTACAAAAACGGCCAGCTATATGAATCACGACACAACTCCGCTTCGAGATTGACAATAATAGCGTAACAGCATGACAACAGTGTTCAGGCAGAAACACCGCCGGCTTTCGATTTACCAAAGCGGGCCATTTCACCCATCAGTTCTTCGATTCTCTTGAGAATATCGTTTGTTTCACCTTCCAAAACTGCATTGCGCACATTGCTCATAGCCTGGCGGACAGCAGCTTGGTCAGCAAGCAAGCGCCGGGCAGCATTTTTGGCAAGCATTCTCTCAGCATCAGACAAACAGCATTGTGCCTGCATAGTTGCCTCATTACGCTCGGAAACAATCGTCTCTTCTGCGGATTCATGGCTCGCCTGTTCGGCCAAAGTTTTCAATTCTTCTCTCGTTAGACCTTGGGTTCTAACCAGTTCAACATCTATTTTTTTGCCGGTTTGATCATCGACAACATCTACACAAAAGATGCCGTCTACATCAACGCTAAAGGTAACCTCATATTCAAGGCTGCGCGCCGAAGCTACTTTCGGTAATGGGATAGAAAAGCGAGCTATGGACTTATTAGTGGCAGCTCGATCGCTTTCCCCCTGCACTATAT
>SBAT01000288.1 GCA_005240105.1 Chloroflexota bacterium | reverse complement strand
TCACTTCCCGGTTCAATTCGTGTAACTGCAACCTCTATGCCATCCAGTGGGTTAAGCGTCGTCACCGGCCAATCACTTCCCGCCGAAACCAGAGCGCCAGACTTCACGAGGCTGCGCATTGGATACAACCGCGATGACCGCTGAGGTCCCAGTACCGGTTCGGTAAGTTCTCTTATAAAAGAATCCGGGTAAAACCAATATGGTTCGAAGTTAGCCACAGCACGCAACTTAAGAAACCTCGGCACGTCAGCAGGGTCAACAAGCTGAAGGTGTGCCAATTGGTGCCTGAGATCGTGCTGACCATTCTTGTTTTCGGCGGTGACTAGAGCATCCAAAGCCTGTCTTACTGCTCCATCTCCAATGGCGTGCATATGAATTTGAAAACCTTCGGCATCAAGCTTTGTGGCCAGCGCATTCAGTAATTCCGTCCGAAAGTTTAGCGTGCCGCTTGTCACATTATTCTTAGTCAGATAGGGCTGCAACAGGGCAGCCGTATGAGTCTCCATTACGCCATCAACAAATAATTTTGCCGACATCGCTCGCAACAAACCGCTAGTGTATTGCGCGCGTAGCTTCGCAAGATTGGCTATTTGCTCGACCCCTTTGGCAGGATTAACATGCAAGGCAGCAACGATTCGCACGGTGAGCTCTCCGTTATCCTGTACACGCTTGTATGCCTCGAGAATTGGCTCGTCAACATCTGCATCTTGCATCGAAGTGATACCGAATGAATTTGCCTCATGCAGGCCTCTTAGCAAGAAGCGAACGCGATCATCAAGGGTCGAGGGAACGTGAGATGACACCAATTGCATAGCCGATTCGCGCAGGGTACCGGACGGTTCACCGGTTTGAGGATCACGCTCAATTCGTCCATTGGGCGGATCAACAGTGTATTTGTCAATTTTGGCTTGGCTAAGTGCCAGCGAATTAACCCAGACCGAATGATGGTCTGACGCAGTTATAAGTGCGGGATTGTCTCCAACTATTTTATCAAGATCGCTCTTCAGCGGATTGCCGCCTGTCCATAATGGTAGCTTCCAACCTGAAGCTAAGAACCACTCACCCGGTGCCAATGGATGCGCCTTGATATGAGCGCGCATAATATCCAGAGCAGCCGTGGCCGTAGTTGCCTTATCCAAATTACATCTGAACAGCGACTCGCCACCACCCAGCGGATGAACATGTGAATCGATAAAACCAGGCAAGACCATTTTGCCCTTGAGGTCTATCATCTTGGTCTTTGGACCGATAAAGCGCTTGGCACCAGAATCGGCTCCAACATATACAATCCGGTCGCCGCTGATAGCAACAGCGTGAGCCCAGTTGCGTGCTGCATCCATAGTAAACACTTGCCCATCGCGCAAAACGAGATCGGCAACTACCGCCACCTTCTTTTCTGTAACGCTCTCTTCGGCCAGCGCTGGGGCGAACCAAACAGTCAATAATATCAATGAGACAATCGAGGATGAAAACTTCATTGTCAACGCCGAAACCCTCACAAAATGGCACCCTCAGAGAGATTCGAACTCCCGACACCTTCTTTTAGAATTTGCTGCCCAAGATTTTGCACTTAGGGTTGTATTAATTAGCTCCAGATTCTGTACGAATTTGCTTGGTCTGACCTTCTTGCTTGATGATATCGCGACGCTGATCGCCTAAATGCGGCAGCATCTCTCGCTCATACTTCAGTTGTTGCTGCTCGGTCTTTTGCTCAAGAGCCTGGCGCTCTTGCCTCAGAAGGCCTTTTTCTTGGCGTTTCATTTGATTTAGTAAAGTACCTGCATCCTGCGCGCCATCTGGTCCTGTACTCCACTTAGGTCCAATTGCACTGCCAGGCTCAGGAATACTCTTTCCTGCCGCTTCTATGGATTTGATCAATTGGTTGTTATCGTTGAGAACATTTTCAACAGTCTGCAATTGCTCGGGCTTCAATGCTCCAGAATTTTCCCGGCGCTGCTTTTGAATCTGCTCACCCAAATCATTCAAAGATTGTCGCAACTTTTCTGCTCTTGATTGATCGATCCAACCTTGATCAAGTGCGTTCTTAATACGGTTACGCTGATGTTGCATGCGCTCATCTACATTGTCCAAAGCTTGAATCTGGCCGCCCTGGCAAAGCGCAGACAATGAAGTCGTAACTACAAGTAAGACCACCAAGCAAAGATATTTCAAATCTGTCATGAGTTAGTCCCCAATTCGTTTTTAATTACCATCTACATCGTTGAACAAATAATCTTCCGGCTCTAGTTTATCCTTGTTATCATTTTCCTTGGCACTACTGGCAATGCCTTCAGGCAGCGAGCTTTTGACAGCCGCCTCGAAGTCTTTCCTTACAATGGCATTGTCAAAATGCTTTGAAGCATTCTTGGGATTCAGACGAATTGCCTTTTCAAAATCCCTAACACTAGCAGCATTTTGACCCAACTTGCTTTTTGCGACGGCACGCAACATAAATGCCTGCGATTTATTTGGCAAGTATTCGACCACTTTGTCCAAATCAGCAATGGCCAATTCATAATTGCCTAATTTCAAAAAACATTTGCCTCGCAACAAATAGTTTTCCGGATCTGTTGCATCGAGTCCAACAGCTGCTGCAAGTTTCTTCAGCGCTTGATCATAGTCCTTGGATTTCATCAACTCAATCGCCTCATCCCTAGCTGGGTTGCTATATGCTAAAACGCTTAAGTTCAGGCAAGCAATTGAAATTGCAACAACTATCACACCGGCTAATATTTTCATGCCTATTGCCTCGCCATTTACACTTTCCAGTGATATCTACCACTTAAGCCGAAAACGTAACTGCTTGTGACAATTTGCAAAGAGCAAACTAGTCCAAACCACCCAAATGGCACCCTCGGAGAGATTCGAACTCCCGACACCTCCCTGGGACTAAACACAGCTATGGTTCTCTCACAATTTGTACTTCACATCGAGTAGCGGTCCGGTGATTGCGACGCGAAAGGAGATTTCATGAATGGTAGCTGTCCGGTAATCCTACTGACTGCCGAATCGTTTTACCGTTCTGGTGCAATGTCTGTCAAGGAACGAAACGATACTGTTGATGGTGTCTAGCTCAATTGAGCTTGTTTTGAGGCTCTCGACTTCTTGCTTGGCTGCTTCACGAATACGCTCGATTTGTGAAAGCAATGTCTCTTTTAACAAAGGATAAGAATAGCCGATATCCTGGCAGAGTTCCTGCCAATGCTGAGGTTCAACGTAATCGAGCTCATACTTGCTGCCTATTTTCATGGCCATCTTTTTGCTGAGTCCTTCATAAATGCGTGTTGACAAAGCATCATATAGAGGGGATAGCTCAATGGTGTCATTAGGCAGATGAAGCAATGAGAAATTTTTGGCATGAGCGTCTGTGTTGCCAATTAAGTAATTGAAAATCGCTAGTTGCGCAAGTCTTTTTCGGTCAACAACCGGTGTACTAGTCTGGCGCAGAAGATCAAAACACTGCTTGAAACCTGGTCCACCCTCATTTTGATATTTGTGGGAAGTCGCGACACTCAGAGCTTGGCAGAAATCTTCCTGATGAACTCGGCGGATTTTGTCGCCAGAAGATATGCGGTCATATCGTGTTACCAGGAGATAAGGTGTATCCTCTGCGCGGCGAATTTCAACATCGGCAACGGTCAAGCCCAGTCTTTTGGCAAGCTTCATGCAGAAATATTCGTTCTCAACAGTGCCACCATAGCTTTCAATTGCCGGTTTTAGGATATGTGTAGTTGGGCATCCGTGCTGTGGGATTGCAACCTTTCCGTCGATTAGGCAAACGGCTGCCTTGTCTTGAACTCCAGCAAGGGAAAGTCGCAAACCATCCACCCCTATAAAGAGTGGCTTTTTCGGTAGTTCTTGAATGTAAGTAGCCAATTCTTTATCCGACAGAGGACGACCCTCTAAAGCAAAATCGTCATGTGGACTAACCGGATCGTCTTCGGGATGGAATGAAATCGCTCCCGCACAATCCTTACCGATTTCTCTGAGCAAGCTAAATGGGTTATTAGGACTTATGCCGAATTTTTTTCCCAATAGCTTACGTGCAGCGTCGCTTTCAGGCAGTAGTCCACCAAAGAAGGCTTCGCAATGGTTGTTATCGTAGTCTCTCTTGCTGAGCGGCATACTTATCGAGAGCGGATGAGCAGCTGTATCAAGATAGGTGAAGTGCATGGCTCCATGCAGATCTTGCTCAAGGACACCAACCGGCACACCATATAGTCGAACAGAAAGTTGTTTCCGGGACATTACGGCTTGTCTCCTTGTCTGCTACTGAATGATTTAGGAACAGCCGCTTCAAGATGAATACCAAGCATTGAGAGCACTAGTAGTACCTTTCCTAATTCGCAGGTTGGTTTGCCTTTCTCAAGCTCTCGAATGAAGCGAATGCCTGTTCCGGAAGCGGCAGCAAGATCCTTTTGGGTTACTTTGTGATCTTTGCGGGTGTTCCTGACTAGTTCGCCAATTTCGCTGGGGGTCTTGAGATTCATTTGAAAAATACTCCCGAACGGGACGTTTTTACTAGTATAGCAGGACTTAAAACAAAATC
>SBAT01000154.1 GCA_005240105.1 Chloroflexota bacterium | reverse complement strand
CTTCGAGTCGACTGCCGTCTCGGCCTTGCGCTGGAGTGCTTCTTTGTCGAGGTACAAATCGGCAAAGGCATTGGCAAAACTAATTTGGTAAGCGGTACTCGTTTTCATGGATCCTCTCAGGCACGGTCAGGAAAGCCAGACAGCTACGTCCTTGGCGTGATAGGTAATTATTATGTCGGCTCCAGCACGGAAAATACCCGTCAGAGATTCCAACACAACTCTTCTTTCGTCTATCCAGCCGTTGGCTGCTGCAGCTTTAATCATGGAGTATTCTCCTGACACATTATATGCCGCAATTGGCAGATTGGTAATCATTCTAGCTCTTGCGATGATATCTAGGTAGGCCAGGGCGGGTTTAACCATGACGATATCGGCACCTTCTGCTATGTCGAGCTCAATTTCCTGGAGGGCTTCCCGGCTATTAGCAGGATCCATCTGGTAGGAGGTGCGGTCGCCGAAGCGTGGAGCTGACTCGGCGGCTTCTCTAAAAGGACCATAAAAGCCAGAGGCAAACTTGGCACTGTAAGCCATGATTGGGATGTTTTCAAAACCGTTTTCATCGAGTCCCTGGCGGATGGCGCCAATTCGCCCATCCATCATGTCGGATGGAGCAATAATGTCGGCTCCGGCCTGAGCCTGGGAAATGGCGGCTTTAACTAAAATCTTGACGCTCTCGTCGTTATCAATGCCTGTGCCGGAGACAATCCCACAGTGCCCGTGATCCATGTATTCGCATAGGCATGTGTCGGCAACGACTATCATTTCAGGATAGCTGTTCTTTATGGCGCGAATGGCTTCTTGAGTGATGCCGCTTTTAGCAAAAGCCTGGCTTGCTTTATCGTCTTTGTGCTCAGGGATGCCGAATAAGATAAGTCCTTTTATGCCTAGGGCGGCAACTTCTTCTACTTCTTTGAGCATCGAGTCAATGCTTTGCTGATGAATGCCGGGCATGGAGGAAATAGGCTTTTTGATATTTGAGCCGGGCACAATAAAAAGCGGGTAGATAAGCTTCTCTACTGAGACTTTGGTTTCTCTCACTAGTCCGCGCAACGGGCTAGTCGCCCTCATGCGGCGCATGCGAACGGCAGGAAAAGTTGCTTTGGTCGTGGCTGGCTGTCTTGTGGAAATTGTCATGTCAGACATATATATATTCGATTTGCGCTCCGTTGACATAAAACAGGTTGCCAATCTGGCAGGAATTTAATGGGAAAAGTGGTCGGAAATGGCTTTGATTAGCCCGTCAGTCGTAAATGTTGTCGCCTCTATCGTCTTAACTGCTGCCGGTAGGGCTTTTCTAGCGGCCAAGCCTGTTTCCGGACCAATTACAGCCAGGGTCACTTTTGACAATAGCTGAGCAAAGTCTGCCGGCTTACCCAATTTGGCTTGCCTTTCAATTCCCATCTGAATGAGCCTCGCCAAACTGCGCACGGTCTCGGAACTCATAAGCGTTATAACATCAAGCTTATCGTTGGACAGCATCGTAAAAAGTGAATCGGATTTGCTTTCCGGATCGTCCGGACCTTGTGTTTGATAGGCCGTCACTACATCTACGAGAGCACCAGCTTCATGCAGTTTCTCCAGCAAATACATCCTGCCGACATTTGTTCGCGGCCAGAATATTCGAACACCCTTGAGTTCGGGATAGCCTGGAAATTCGTCGACCAGACTTTCGGCTATGAAGGAACTGGGTGAAAATGATGCAGTTAGCCCGTATTGGTTCAAAGCCTCTGCTGTTGCCGGCCCTATGGCGGCAATTTTTATTACTTTGAAATCGTCAAATGGTTTTTTTAGAGCTTCCATTCGTTCAAGCGTTGCGTTGACTGCGTTAACACTGGCAAAAATTACCCAGTCATATTCTGGAAGGCTATAAAGCGCATCATCAAGTGGCTTGAAAGTATCTGGCGGCTTGATTGAAATTACGGCCATTTCGTTGACCGTTGCTCCCAGTGATACCAGTTTGTCGCTAAGCTTGGAAGCCTGGTGTGCCGAACGTGTCACCAGAATGGACAAGTCTTTTAATGGCTTAGAATCTGTCATTTAAGGGGGCGACACTGATGGCGTGGAAGTTTTTAATTGAGCAAGAATTTCCTCTGCCCCCATCTGCAAAAGCTCATGTGCTAGTTGGACGCCCATAGACTGGGCTTCTTCCGTTGGACCGGACAATGACTTGCGCAGAACTTTTGTGCCATCGAGAGCAGCCACACAGCCGGATATTGTGATCCCATGAGCGGCAGTTTTGGCTAAAACACCAACCGGCACGGAGCAACCGCCGCCCAATTCATTCAAGAAGGCTCGTTCGGCTGTTATCTCTGCCCTGACTGATTGCACATTTATGGATTTGCACAGAGACAAAACTTCGTGATCGTCAGATCTGCACTCAACAGCAATGGCTGCTTGACCAGCGGCAGGCAAACTGACCGACGGATCAAAATACTCAGTGATGTGTTCAGTAAGCTTGAGGCGAATAAGACCAGCAGCAGCAAGCACCATGGCGTCACAGGCACCGTCGGCATGTTTCTTCAAGCGGGTATCAATATTGCCGCGAATATCGGTAAAAACCAAATCCGGACGCAAGGCTTTGAGTTGTGCTAAACGTCTGCGACTTGATGTTGCTACTGTGGCACCCTTCGGCAAATCCAAAAATGTTGTCTTGTTATGACTTACAAGAACATCGCGTGGATCTTCTCTGTCAAGGACTGCGGCCAGCTCCAACCCCGCAATCATGTCCGTAGGCAGATCTTTTAAGCTGTGTACAACCAGATCCACTTCTTTGTTGAGAAGAGCCTCTTCCAATTCTTTGACAAAGACACCACGGGTGTCAAAAGCAAAAAGTGGTTTTTTCATATCCTTTTCGGCATGAACTTTTATGGGCACAGTAACAAATTCTTGTCCTGGAAAAGCCTGCTTCAACTTCGCCAGCACGCTATTTGTTTGAAACAACGCTAGCTTGCTTTCTCTCGTACCGACTCGAATCATTTAAAACTCAACCAAGCTTTTTTGAGCCTGTCGGAAAAATCTTTGAGAGCTTCGTCAATCTGTTTTCCTGAGTCTGAAAATGGACAGCTGCTTCCCGATGATTGAGTCGCGTAATGGTGACCGGATGCCATAGGCTCACTGACGGTTAGGTTGAACAACAGGCGCAGTGCTTCTGCTTGTTGGCGTAATACCCCATAATCAGTTGTTGCCTTTAGTTGCACGGTTGGGTGATGGAGGATTTGATTGATGATGTTGCGACTGATGTCTTCCATTTTGTCGCGCATATCATCAGACTCTGTTCCAGTTGACTGGCTTTTGGCCATTTGTGCCAGGCGAATTGACTCAATTTTTTGACGTAATTCGGTAATCGTCGGTACAACAAGTAGGGATCTTTGCCAGCCGTTGAAGCCTTCCAAGGAATCGAAAACAATTTCTTCGGCTTCTGCAACCAGAGCTTCGCGTTCAGCCATGTTCTTATTTACGATAGCCACAAGATCGTCGGCGTGGAAAGACCTAACCCCTTCGATTTCCGCTATGTCGGGGTTGACGTTGCGAGGAACAGAAATATCAATAACGCAGAGATTGGACTTTGATTTTTGAGCCAGAAGGTCTTTGCCGTTCAAAAGGAATTGTGGTGCTGATGTTGAAACAAAAACTACATCGGCATTAGCTGCTAATTGCGGCAAATCGTCCATCGTAAAACTGGTTTTGATTCGATGCGCATTTGGCAAGTCGCCATTTGCTAGAGACCCTAGCTTTTCTACGCTGCGATTGAGGACGACAACTGGACCATTGCCTCCTTCGCTAAGCAAGTGTTTGAGTAGAACTTTGCCCATTTTGCCGGCGCCGACAACGACGATGTTTTTCTCGGCAAGTGGTCCCAGCAATTCCCGTCCTAGCTCCACTGCTGCCGAGCTGATTGAAACGGCGCGACGGCCCATCGATGTTTCTGTGCGCACACGCTTGCCGCAGTTAAGAGCTGTCTTAAATAGCTGATCGAGAAATGGTCCGGCAGTGCCGGCTTCCAGTGCTGCTTGATGGGCATCCTTGACTTGAGCCATTATTTGCCCTTCGCCCAAGACCATGCTGTCAAGCCCGCTTGCCACACGGAAAAGATGCAACACAACATCTTCTCTCAGGAGTTTGAAGTTGGGACGCAGAGCGCCGTGGTCAGCAACAGCTTGGGTGGAAAGGAAGAAAGATTCTATTTCCTGCAGACCGGCTTGCACGTCTGATACTAGTGCGTAGACTTCGGTCCGGTTGCAGGTTGATACAACAGCAGCTTCTTTGATGTGCGGCATGCGAGCCAGGGCATGCAGAGCGTGCTTCAAGCAGGAAGTCGGGATAATGAACCGCTCGCGGATAGCAATTGGACTGGAGTGGTAATTGAGACCGCAGACGACCAGGTGATTCATTAGGGGCTTTCAAAATTTCAAGTAATAGTATTGTGCAAATTATATCTAGTAGAAGCTTCAGCCGAAGACTCCTTAAGAATAGCGTTAAGAATCTCAAGGCACTAATACACGGATATATTGCCTGTGTCTATCACCAGGAGCAACGTTGCCTGCTTGACATATATACTTAAAGCCTGGCTAATTTCTTTTGTGTATCAGCCAGCCAGGTTTGCAGTTGTGGTTGCAGCTCCGGATGAAGCTTTATCGCCAGCCAATAGAGTCCTTCGATGATCCGCAAAGTTGGTCTGGATAACCGGTCATCTTTTTGATTGGGCAGGTAGTAATAGCGCTTTTGTTTTATTGCCCTAAGGGAAGTCCAGGGAGTTTTGTTTGGCAAAGAAGATTCTTTTGCTTCGAACGGAAAGATGATCAAGTCCGGGTTGGCTAAGACTAGTTTTTCTAAACTGTAATGAGGATAGCCTTTTGTGGACTGAGTGACGATATTGATACCACCGGCAGTCACAATCAACTCATTGAGAAAGCTGTCTGTGCCGACGGTCAAGAGTGGTTCCGGCCAAACGCAAAAGAATACACGTGGCTTAGTGGATGACTGGGAAATTATTTTTTTGAAGCTGGAAATGCTGTCGTTGAAGTCTTTGCTCAGCTGTTTGGCGCGCTCTTGTTGTCCTGTCATGTCTCCCAGAGCAAGTAGATTAGCCGGTATCTGTCCGAGGTGATCATTGGGCAAGATGAGGACTTTAAATCCCTTGTGTTGCAGGAGAGAGGCGAGTGATTCTTGTCCTTTGACGAGCACGATCAAAGATGGTTTTAAGCGAGAAATGCGCTCGATGTTTACCGATACAAATGACCCGGCTTTTTCAATTTTTAGCGCACCATAAGGGTAGTCGCAGTAGGTAGACACGCCCACAATTGAATTGTCTGCGCCAAGTGAAAACAAAAGCTCTGTGTTGGATGGAGCCAGGGATACCAAGCGAGGCAGCGTAGTAACGCTTGCCAGAACTGGCACAAACAGACAAAGCGTAATTGCTGTAAGTACCAGCAAAATCGATTTCATAGACCGTCTTTGAGCCAATTTGTAATTTCCTTCAGGCGCTCGTCAATTGATTCACTTTTGACAAAGTGGGTTTTGTCGAGCAGTTGCCACTCGTATAAGGTCATGCGTACAAGTCTGTCTATTTGTTTTTGATAGTCAGCATCCGTCCAGCGGAATCCGTCTTCGGTTGGTGGAAACATAGGCGGCACAAAAATCACATGCGTGTATTTTTCTGATTGCTTTTGGGACTTTTGATAATAAGACTCCGTGTCGTAACTCATTGCCTGGCAGATATTCCAGCGCTGCCACAAGACCCAGCAATCGATTGTTGAACGATCGGAAACAAAACTGCCGGCTTTGTCTTCGGCGGCAATTTGAGCATCAAGGACGGATTTTTTGAAGGCCTCTTGATCCGGAATGTCGCCAATTCGCTCAAAACCTAACTGCCGACAAATGTCTCTTCCTAACTCAGGAATAATGGGTAAGCCCAATTGTGAGCCAAGTAGCTCGGCCAAGGTTGTTTTACCTACGCCAGAGGCACCAGTT
>SBAT01000227.1 GCA_005240105.1 Chloroflexota bacterium | reverse complement strand
GTGCCATTGGCCGCCTTGAAGCGCAAGGCATCGCTGCCAATGTAATCGATGGCGGACCGGAGTATGTATTTCCACACGATCCTAATTTGGATCTGGAGCTGTGGAGAGGTTGTCCACGGAAGTCCATTCGCGATTACTGGCGCTGGTGGCGTGTACATGACGATCAGTACATCGTCAGTTTTTCTCCTGTGCCGGGTTATGAGGAAATTGGTCGAGAAAACTATTTCAGCGGATTAGCATTTGGAGAGCGGGCGGTGCTCATGCTCAAGCGTGTCGTGCCGGACAAGCCTTTTGTAGATCCTGCGCTTGCCGCGCCTAAGTCATAAATTTTCGAGGTATTGATGTCCACTAATCAACAAGTCAACGTTGCAAAACTCAAGGAGCTGGACAGGCGTTCTAAGCTCTTTGGTGCTGCCACAGAGTTGGTTGTCGGACTTCTTTGTTTCTTCATTACAGCTGCTGTTTGCTGGTTCACAGGACAGGGACAAAGAGCGGCAGTTGAACAGCTCTATGACTCCGGTCATTACATGGAGACATGCAGGCAGTTAGTTTTGTTCTTGCATGGCGGTGCCAGTTCAACGACAGGCTTTGATCTAAACAAGCTAGTTGAATATGTAATGCTTGATGGTCCCGTATTGCCCATTCTCGCCGGCGGTGTCCTCATGGTTTTTAACCAGATGCCCGGTGCCGGTGACTGGTGGCTATTTGCGCTTGTTCAGTGTGCCTTACAAGGAGCCGCTGCCGTACTGGTAGCAGCTCTTACATACGAGCTGGTTGGCAGTCGCAGATGGTCGTTAGCGGCAGGACTTACCTGGGGACTTTATCCCGCTGCTATCTTAGCGACCAGGGTGCTCATGTCCGAGACACTGACAGTAGTACTTTTACTCCTGGAAGTTTATTTGCTTTGTCGTATATTAACGGGCACGCAAACAGCACGACAAATTGCTTGTGCAATCGGCTCAGGAATTGTTAGCTGTCTAATTCTTTTGACAAAGCCGGCGCTGTTTGCTTCTTGTGTGTTGGTCAATCTGCTCGCTGTCTCCAATTTGCCGGGAGCGAGGCGGAAGGTATTGACTATCTTGACCTTTGCCTTGGGCATTGGTTTGACGCTGGCGCCATGGCTTATTTTCACCAAGACATGTGTTGGTCAGGTCTATTTGACCCCACAAAGGCAGCCTGTTTTCAACGTGGCTAAAGGGTGTGATATTGAAGCCGATGGTGTTGGTGGTTTCCCTTACACAATACCTTGCAATATGTTCACCGAATCCGACGGAGCTTTAAATGTGGTGGCATCGATTGCCGTCACCAAGCCGACGGAATTCTTTGGCTTGTGCATGCGCAAAATCACACGCCTGTTTTCTTTGCCATGGAATGACTATCGCGCAAAGGTTCTTGGACTTTCCGCCCAAGCGCAAGCGCATCTGCATCGAGCCTTGTGGTTAATTGGCTTGTTGGGTTTCTTGTCAATCTGTGCCGGTTTAAAAGCCCAATCGAAATTGGGCACCAAGGTAGATAGACAGAATTTATTTGTTGGCGAAGCCTGTGCGCTGATTATTCTTGGTCATTTGGGTTATATCCTTTTTGAAGCCATTCCTAGATATGGCTTTACGGCAATGCCTTTTGTCATTGTCCTGGCTATGTATTTCGTGCATGGTGTTGTGGCGCGGAAAACAATGTGGAAAGAAGTAACCTTGCTTGCTGTTTCTGTCTTGATGGTCCTTGTTTCCCTGGAGGCAGATCTAATTCCTTACCTGCTTATGCTCACGGATGATATGAGCAATGCTTTGTGGTTGGGCTTAATTGGACAGTGGTTGATTATCGCCTGGACTTTGTGGCTTCTTTGGCGGATTGCTAATCGATTGATTGGCAATAAATCGACAAAATTGCGTCTTGCCGGTTGCTTGATTGTCTTTGTGGCGATTGCCGGCGTATTGTTGTTTAGTCAGAAATTCAATCGGGCATCAGCGAGAGAATGGCAATCTGTTTTAAGCGGCAATATGGTGGCCACAAGAGAAGTGTGGCTCAAGGGCGAAAGTAAGGAAAATCCATCGTGGGCATTGGTTCTAGTTGATGGTGATGCCAATCTGGCAACGGCCCGCATTGAAGTAAACGGTCATGAGCTCAGTGAAAAGCTGGAGTCGCTCTACCAGTTTTATCCTCGAAAATTTCAATTGATCAATGCCATGCAACTGCAGGCCGTCTCCCTGGGCATCAAGCCGGACTTGCTGCGTCAATGGCGCGCGGTGCCGATACCTGTAGAGTGGCTGAACCTTGAAGGTAGAAATGAGCTTTCCGTCAGGCCTTCTGACGGCAGCAAACTGACTATTTATGGCGACTATCCTGCTTTGAGTGGTGAAAGGCGTTATGTCCCATCTTTTGAAGTGTTTAGTCACGGCAAGCTTTGGAATTCCGTCGACAGTTTGGATGGCCGTCTCGTTTCGCCAATTGCTTTGAGTGATGTACAAAGTCGCAATTCTATCGCTGTCGATGGTCCAGCCAATTCCCGTGATCTATCTCCATTAAAGGGTTTGCAGGTTGGCGACTATCGTCTATTTATTGCTCTGGGAAGAAGCCGTGGAGACAAGGTACGGCACGTGGTGAAGCATGGCTCCAATCATGTGACAAACCTCAGTGTCGAGGAGCTTGTTATTGGACCGAAGGATGTAACTGCTGCCGGAATGAAAGAGTTGAATTTGGATATTCCTCAGACTGTCGCCAAGCGCAGCCATATTCAAGTTGACCTGACTGGGCAAATGATGAGCAAGGGTATCCCCATGCCGGCAACAGCTGTGCTTATTGCTCAGACTGCCGATATGAAGGCGCCCATTGTTTTGCCAGGCACGCCTCAAGTCATGTTTGTCGGCAACAAGTGGACACCGCTTAAGGTATCGGAAATTCTGCCAGTGCAAGCTGTATTAGGTGGAATAGGCAAGTTGTCCTTGCAAATGTATATGTCGCCCAAAGACATTGCTTCAGGTGGGGTTGTTTTCCACAATCTCAAATTGTCCGTTGTTTCAGTTGATAAGCCGACTTTGAACGATCATTGGATGGGAATTTATTAGGATGCAAATGCTAGCGCAAAAAGAACTCACTTCCACAACAGCGCCGACAACAGTTGGTAAGCGACAGCCTAACTATCTTGTTCCGGCTATTTGTTTTGTGGTGGCATTGATTGCCTCATTGTTGAATAATTTCTATGGTCAGGAATCAAAGACGGTATTGATATTTGATTCGCGGCATTATTTGGAAACGGCACGCCTCATGGTTGTTTGGTGGCAAGAGTCGGTTGCCAAAGGCGATCTCTTATCTGCTCTAACTAATTTGAGTCATTCACAACCATGGTTTGCTGAATACTTGATATTGGATGGACCGGTTTTGCCGGCAATGGCTGCTATTGTTTTTACCGTCCTTGGTAAAGTACCCCAACAAACAGATTGGCGCATACTAGTTGCTTTGTTCAGCGTGTTGCAGGCTGCCAGTGCTCTCATGGTTGGTGTGCTCATGCAACGTTGGGTGAAGAGCGCCAAGTGGGGCTTGTTGGCCGGCTTGTCCTGGGCACTTTATCCGGCAGCCATTGTCGCCTCCGGCAGATTTTTGACGGAAACACCGGCTGTTACTCTCTTGCTTGTCGGTGTATTAAGTCTTGATGTGCTAGTGGAAAAGAGCAGTCAGGTGCTGAAAAGTACATTTAAGTCGTGTGCAGCGCCGACATTGGTGAACGGACTTGCCAACGGACTCCTCTTTTTGTTAAAGCCTGTGCTTGTGCCGATGTGGGGCGTGGCCTATCTACTTGCCTGGCTGTCCTGTAATTGGAAAAAGCGAATAGTAATGGTGTCTATGCTCTTGTGTGGTGCTGGTGCAATTCTCTTGCCCTGGCTTGTGACCACAAGGCTGGTTACCGGAGAGATGCAATTGTTGCCGCAACGAGTACCTGCATATAACGTAGCTAAAGGCTGCGATGTTGAGGTAGACGGTTGGGGAGTTGTGCCTAGTGTGCCCTTAACCGATATTTTTGCTTCCGAGAAGTCATCTATCGATGCAGCCTTGGGAGTATGGACGACTCGTCCGTTGGAGTCAGTCAATCTGATTTTGCGCAAAACTACGCGCATGTGGTCCTGGCCTTGGAATGATTTTCGCCAACATCCTCTCATGCTGTCTATGGATGTTCAGAGATGGTGGCATTGGACATTTTGTTTGGCTGCGTTGGGTGGCTGTTTTGTTTTGCTCACAGGCAAGCCTTTCAATAAGGTTCATGACTTTGTCGGGCTGGCCAGCCTGTCAATTGTTTTTGCCCATCTTGTCTATCTGCCGTTTGAAACAATCACGCGCTATGGTTTTACAGCCATGCCGTTTATGATTCTACTGGCGGTCTATTTTATTCATGCATTGGCACGGCTTGGCAAATTGCCCAGGGCTGTACTTACCCTGAGTATTCCAATACTGGCAGTGTGTGCGCTCCTGGGTAACAACCTTGGGCCACAGCTTGTGCAACTGGGATTAGAAAGTGGCGCTGCGCATGGCGTGCAGATGTTCCTCATTTGGTTGTCGGTATGCTGGCTGATGATATCCGCTGCTGGTCTTACGGCAGGCTTGAGTCCGCGCCATAAACATAGAGCTGTAATAACACTCTTGGTTATTGGCTGTGTGGTTAGCGGCAGCGTACTGGCAAGTTTTGCTCTTAATAACAAGGAAGCTCTTTCCTGGTCTTGCCGTCTTGAGCCTGGACAAGCTGTTTGCCGGGCAATTGATTTGTCCAGTGCGCATTTGAGATCTGTAAATAACCTGGGTGGAGCGCTCATCCTAATTGATGGTGACAGCACTATTGAAAATGCCAAGCTGACAATCAATGGGCAGGTATTAAACGAAAAGCCTGTTACTGTCTGGCAATTCCGACCCGATTATTACTGGGTCTACGACCTTATGCGTAAATATGCCGGAACAATAGGATTCCAGCTTGATGATTTGCGCCGCTGGTATGCGGTGTCTGTGCCGCTATCGTATTTGCATTTATCGGGCGGCAATGTCGTTGTACTTTCCGCTGTTGAAAAGCCAGTAACTGTATTTGGTGAATACTCACGCGGTAGCGAGGGACAGTTTCTTAAAGACTTTGATCGTTTTAGCCCCGGCAAGTTTTGCAATGATGGAGATTTGATGGACGGACGAGTGTCGCAACCGATAAGCAAGCGTTTTGTGCCCAGTGTCTCCAGCCTGGAAGCAGGTGGCTATGGCACATATGATGATCTTTCACCAACGGCTGGCAAGCAGACAGGCGAATATCACATCTATTTAGCGACGTTCTTAAAACCCGATGTAACAGGGGCTGATGCCGGCAACGGTGCACGTTATGTCCGGGCGCTTTGCGCCCACAATTTTGATGCACTTCTTCGCGTACCAAGCGAGGGACAAGAGTTAATCGGAGTAAGCAAGCCACAATTTCAATGTGCCGCTAATAATACAGTTGAGGTAACAGTACCCCAATACTTGAATCAAGGCAGCCACATAATTGTGAGCATTGCAGGCAAGATGCGATCTGCGGACAAGTTGTCCAAGTTCAGTATATTGCCGGCTGTTGTTGGCGGTAAGAACGGGACATTCGTTATGGTCTTGCCTCACACGCCTTCTTGTATTCAAGCATCTAGTCAGTGGCAGGATTTTGAAATAAAAGAAGAACTACCTGTTGCTGCCATGCAACAAGGTGGTTTGCAAAAGCTACAGATAGGACTTTATCCAGGACCCTGGGAGCAAGTAGCGGAATATGGAGTTGTCGGATCATATGGACAAACACTTCTGAAAGACTTGTCTGTTACCCTTACAGTCAATAACCGCAAGAATTTTTCCGGCAAGGTGCCGGTAGTTTTCTAGTTATTTGATGTCCTGACGAATTGTGCCGCGGTAGACAGCTAGTTCAAAGAAGCGACCGTAGGGGACTTTCTTGTAACTGACTTCTTCTGATACGCGATCTAAAAGACGTTTGTGATCGATTTCGGTGCGCAAGAATTCACCACGCTCGAACAATTGCACAAACCAGCCTGGACCGGATGTGCATTTAATTGTGTCGATAGACAACATTTTGATTGGTCTGCCTTTCGGTAGGCTCTTCAAAATGGAGACGAGGAGATCTTCAGGCAGGTGGTGGATGACTCCAACCATAAGAATTTTTCCGACTGAACCAATCTTGGTTTGAATCCCGGATAAGTCGGATGCTTGTACGAAGGAGTGTTGGGGGTGTTGGACGGCTGCTCTTTCCAGCATGGGCAAACTGCAATCAATGCCCAAATAATTTTTGGAGCTGAATAATCCTGTATAGGTACCCGAGCCGCAACCATAATCGATGACCATGAAGTCATCACCAAGAGATTGTAATTCTTGTTCCACTTCGGCGCGCAATAGTGTTGGTTGGTCCAAGGCCTTTTGCTGTAATTCAAACATCAATGGGAATTGCAAAATTGCATTGGAGAGGAACAAGCAGAGTTTTCTAAGCGCGCTGGAAGGCGGTGCTACTGGTTCTTCTATTGGCAGTGTCGAAATGACTAAATTTGCGGCACGCTGACTTTTGCTGGGTATTTCTTTGACGGTGGACACGGGCAGCTCCTAGTGGCGATTTTTGACCAACTGTAAGAAAGATAGCAGTAAATGACAAGCCTGGTCAAAGGAATCTTTTTGCATCCTGGAGAGGTTCTTGGGCTTTGTTAGTAAAGACTCATCCGGCAAGCGTGGGACTCGAACTCCGCCCATCGCCAGCTTGGTTAAACTAGAAAGAGGTCACCTTTTAGGGATGGAGATCATGCTTTTAGTAACCGGCGGCGCAGGCTATATTGGCAGTCACTTTGTCAAGAGTTATCTGTCCAGACCAGGCTCGGAAGTGGTTGTCGTGGATAACTTAATTGAGGGGCATCGTCGGGCGTTGCATTCGTTGGGCGATGAACTGACCAGGCGGATTCACCTTATTGAAGCCGATATTGCCGATGAAAGCACGGTCGCTGATGCCATGGAGCGGTTTAATGTCGACTCCGTCATGCACTTTGCTGGTTATTGCTATGTTGGCGATTCAGAAGAGGAGCCAACCAAGTATTTCGAAAATAATATTGCCGGTAGCCTCAAATTATTTAAGGTAATGGATGCCCTGGGAGTAAAGAAAATTGTCTTTTCCTCGAGCTGTGCAACTTATGGCAACCCCCAATATGTGCCGCTTGACGAAAGCCATCCGCAGAACCCGGTCAGTGTTTATGGACTGACCAAGTACATGATTGAAAAGGCACTGCAGTCTTATGGCCGGACCAAAGACTGGTCAACTGTGTGCTTGAGGTACTTCAATGCTGCCGGCGCTGACGAGTCAGGTCTTATTGGTGAAAGCCACGAGCCCGAGACACACTTGATACCACGTGTATTGAAGGCTGCTAAGGGCGAGATAGATCACTTGGAAGTATTTGGTGATGATTACGACACAGAAGATGGCACGTGCATTAGGGACTATGTGCACGTAAACGACTTGGCAGAAGCACATCGTCTGGCTCTGGATCTACTAAATAAAAAACAGTGCAATGACGCAATAAATCTTGGTACTGCCGACGGCGCGTCCGTAAAGCAGGTAATTGATTTGAGCAAAGAAATAACCGGTAAGGATTTCCGGGTGGTGTATTCCAAGCGCAGAGCAGGAGATGTCTCCAAGCTTGTAGCTAATTGCAGTAAAGCCAAGGAACTACTTGGCTGGCAACCGCGATATGACTTGCGTAAGACAATTACTACTGCTTGGAACTGGGAACAGAATAGGCGCTACTAGAAGCCAACTGGGAGCGCCATTTGCTGAGCATTTCCTTGTCCAGACCAAAAGCCATGCCATGGTTTTCTACTATCGTCACGAAGTCTTCGCCCGAAGGTACCGTATACCAGGTTTCAGGTCCTGGAGTTAGAAGATGCATAGTCTTGTACGGGTAAGTTTGACAAAGGTAGCCGTGGGAAATGTCGCGAGCATCGTCTTTGGAAAGCACGATGCGCTCGGATACAACACCGGCATTAATGTCTTTGTTGTTTAAAGTCCAGCGGACCATGTTTTGGAAATCCCAGACACCATCAAATAATGGTGCCCACATGACGTAACGTGGTGCGTTAGCCAACATGATCGAATCGCCCGAATTAAATGTTGAACGCTTGTTTTCGATAATGCGGCGGATGTGCTTTTGTACTTCCCAGGAGGCAGTCCACGGTCTGGATAAGCCTAAATTACTTAAGGCGAAGAAACCGCAAATAAGTGCTGCCAGAGCAATTGTTAACCCGCCTCTCGCGCGAAGGTTCTTGGTGCCGGCAGTAACTAAGACTAGTAAGCAGGCAATTATGATTGCTGAACCCAAAGATGCTCCGGCATTAATGCGATTGATGATCGTGTCCAGTCCAGGGACATAGGTAAGGGCAAGGGCGTAAATAGAGTAAGAGGAAAGTATGGTCACCAAGCCAGCCAGTAACAGCTTCAGAAGAGTTGGTATTGTCGTTTCTTTCTCGGACTCGCCTAATAGATAGGCTGCGGCAGCAACTGTAACAGTTGCAAAAACCAGGTATAGCCATTCCATAGAGCTGATCCCACTAGTCAGAGCTCTTTGGCACTGTTCTACAAAGAATGAAAATGTCTTTGCTGTCAGGTTGCTGTGAAACCCTTCGCCATAAACGGTCATAATGTGGTTCAGATCAAATCCAGCAGCCGGTGTCCAAGCATCCGGTAAGACTCGTGGTAAATAGATGCGGCGATACCAGAACGTAATTGCCGTTATTACTACATAGGGGCTGAAATAGAGAAGGCTTTGCATAAAAGCTCGCACCTTGTTTGGCTGGTTTTCCAAGGTAATAAAGAGACAGCAGAGAAATGTAAATGGGAAAAGCGGTAGAAACGACTCGTAATTAAAGACACTGAGAAGGAAGGTAAAAGCAGAAAGAATAACCAGACTGATGCGCCTTTCTTGGAAGCCTTTTACTGCTTGCCAGAAGGAAAGTGTGTACAAGGTAAGGCTCACTGTGGCTGAGCTGGCCGTTATCCAGTAGTGTGTTGCGTCATGATTGGGATAAAGCAAAAATATTGCGGCAGCCAGAAATGAAAGTCTTTTGTTGTGTGAGACTCGAACCAGTCCAAGGTAGAGGAACCAGGCTCCAGCTGCTTCAAATAAGTCATTGACCAGGTGATGCCCAAAAGGACGACCGCCAAACCAATTGAACAGAGCTGCAAAATACGGTGCTTCTAGAGGACGGATTATCACCTTTGGATCTTTCAAGCATTCCATGGTTAGGTCAAGCCACGGTTTGGGTCCAAAGTGTAGGCTGCAGTACATGCTCCAATCGTCCATATAAAAACCTATATGGTTGATAATCGAGCCAAAACAAAAAAATTCAATCAGCAACAAGGCTATAAGGGTGACGAGTCCGTCATTGCCAAAACGAAAAGGTAATTGCTTTATGCTTTTAGAAGATTCGGTCTGTTCTCTAATGGAAGTCATATTGTCTGCAGTGGATGTCGTTAGGTGGGTGCAACAGCTTGGGTAATAACTTTTGGTGCTATCAATCCCTGATCCATCATCTGCTTGTACTGTGGTATCACGTCTTGTGAATTTCCAGTAGCCACTATTTGTCCGCCGTTCAGCAAAATGGCTTTATCGCAAAAACGTTCAACGGCAGGAATATCGTGGGAAACGAAAATAATTGTTTTGCCTGCTTGTTGCATTTCTTCAATTTTGCGCACGCACTTTTGTTGGAAGCGAAAATCTCCCACTGCCAGTGCTTCGTCCACCAGCAATACTTGCGGATCGACACTTATGGCTGAGGCAAACGCCAGGCGAACGGTCATGCCGCTGGAGTAGGTCTTCACGGGCTGATCGAAGAAATCGCCTATCTCGGCAAAGTCTGCTATCTCGTCCATCTTGCTTAGCATTTCTTGTTTGGTGATGCCCAAGATCATGCCGTTTAGCAAGACGTTTTCGCGCCCGGTGTAGTCAGGCTGGAAGCCTGCGCCCAGCTCAAGGATGGCCGTCAGGCGCCCATTAATAGTTACAGTGCCGTCAGTTGGCTGCAGGACATTGGCAATGATCTGCAGCATGGTGGACTTTCCGGAACCGTTTGGTCCAAGAAGAGCAGTAGTTGTGCCAAACTCAAATGTCAGGTCGATGTCTTTTAGCGCCCAAAATTCCTTGTGGAAACAACGCTTATTGCGCCAGATGATTTCCTTCAAGCGATCGACTGGCCGATCGTAGATCGAATAGTGCTTTGATATTCCTTTGAGTTCAACTGCGATCATATTTTATTTTGTAACCTACATAACATCCGCAAAGGACTTTTTGAGTTTGTAGAAGAAATAGTAGCCGGCAAACCAGAGGATAACGGCAACTGAAGTGTAGGACAAATAAGAAGTCCAGTCTGGTGGCAAGCCCTCAAGAATTGTCCGGCGGAAATCACCAACCAGTCCAGCCATGGGGTTTATCCAGAGGATGAATTTTAGCGATTCGGGAAGTTGGCTTGCCGGATAAACAATCGGTGTTGAATACATCCAGACAGATAAGAAGAGTGATATGGCGTGACGAATATCTTGCAGGAAAACGCCCATACTGGACAAGAGCCAGGCAATTCCGCCTACAAATAAGAACTGCGAGAGCAGAATTAGCGGAACATAGATCAAGGTCCAGTGCACTGTGTGTATGCTGATGCAAGCAATAACAGTTAAGACGGTAAGTCCGATTATTTCCGTAACCATGGAAGAAAGAACGGACACCAGAGGCAAAATTTCCAGAGGGAAAACAACTCGCTTGACGAGATTTGGGTTTTCTAGAATTGTTGTGGTGGCACGCAGGCATGACTCGGAAAGTGATTGCCACGGCAGCAGTCCGGCCATGAGAAATATGGCGAAGCTTCCTGTGGATGCATCTGTGCCCAGTCTGACCTTTAGGATTATCGAAAATACAAATGTGTATAGAAGCATGTGCCCGAGCGGATTAATCACCGACCAGAAAGCGCCCATTACCGAACCACGGAAACGTCCTTGTAAATCGCGACGGACCATAAGTTCAATCAAAGGACGCAGCTGCCACAGTCCAATCATTCCTGCCTTAGGAGTGAGATTGTAGTAGCTCGATACTGCTGAAGCGCCTGGCGATTCAACGGCGAGGGTCTCTGATTTTGGTTGGCCTAGTTCAACAGACATGTTAACCAGCGCTTGCCCTTGTAAAAAAAATCGCCGACGGCTGTTTTTGAATCACCCCGAGTTTACAAGATGATATCACGCAACAGCCGCCGACATAAGTATCAACAGGTTCTTAGCCGGCTGTTTTTTGCATCCAGGCAGCGATGATTTTGACTTTGGAAGCGCCTTTGTCGGTGTAAATTAATTCACCTTTATAGTCGTCACCAAAGAAGAAGGTTTCTGTCGGTGTGGCGACGTTGCCTGCTTTTATTTGCTGATCGTCAACCTTGGATTGAGCCGGTTTGTCGGTTGGGAAAAGCTTTTCCATGGTGGCAAGAGCTTGTTCTTTGGTCAAAGGCTGGTCCTGGTGGTACACGAGAAGACCAAAGCATCTGCCGTCTTTGCATTGCACCATGTATTGCCCACCGTTAGCATCACGGCCGCGGCTCAGGTATTGCACTTTGCCCATCAAGCTGCCATTTGGATCTTGGACGAAAGTGAGAATGGCGTCCTTGAAGGTGGTTTCCGGCATACCCACGCGTACAGCGTCAAGAGCAATGGTTCCTTGAGGAGTAGGGACAGCGGCAGCGTCCTTATTCGAAGAGCAGGCTGTGTTCATCGTGGCGCATGCAATGGCTGCCAGAGCGATGAGAGACAAACTGTTGTATTGTTTTTTCCAGTTAAACATCTATGTTTTCCCCGCAAAGTTTTAACGGCTACTAAACAAGTCATTTAGTAGTCAGTGTCGTCAGTCTAACCGAAATAGGTTTACAAGAGGCTGGTTGTAACGGGCTGTGGCATGAAATTCTAGTCATTATGCCTGGTCGTCGAGGAGCTGCTTGGCGCGCTCCAGGAGCTTGTCTTTGCGCTCCGGTGCCACTTGATCGAGATAAGATTCCAGCGCTGAAAGCGGCGTGGCTACAGAAGTTTCATTCAATTCTGGTAGCCGACCAATACGTTGTCCAAATACAATTTCCGGAATAAGTCGTGCCGACATTGCCTGTTTCAGGCAGTCTTCCAATTCCGACACATTGAGTTTGGCTGTCTGCTCTTGCTTTATCTTGTAGCGAAGGCGCAGTACACATCCGGTAGTTATTTTTCCCTGAACTGCTTTGAGCAGATCTTTTGTTGGATCGGTAGAACCTGTTACGTCACAATCGATTGTAATAAACGGCCGAGGCTGAATAGAGTGAAATTCAAATGTACTTGCGCCGCGTTTGAGTTCAATATGCAAAAAGCCTTTGTCTTCTTTCTCTTCCCCGAAGTCAATGCGCTCCAGGCTGCCGGCATAAACAATTGGCGGCGAGTCTTGGCGTATGACTTGGTGCTTGTGCACATGTCCCAATGCGACAAAATCTAGGCGTGGATCAATAAAAATATCGGATGGGAAAGTCTGCGTGTAACCGACAAGCAATTCTTTTTCAATGCCGGCAATTGCCTTATCCACTGTCATGTGGGCTGTCACCAGAGTGGGGATTTTGTCGTCCAGCTCTTCATAAAGCCCGCGCATGAGCTGTGCGACCTTTTCAACAATTACTTTGTCGATTTGCCCTTGGCCCATAGAAGAAAACTCATCTGCAGCCATCAAGTGGTGGCGTGTTACGTAGGGCAGTCCGACTACCTGGCAGGCACCATGGGCGGTATCAAGCGTAAAAACGCCAGGTTTGTCTATGACGGTAACATTAGGGACTTCCAGGCTCTGGAATACCGACATAGAGTGGCTGGCAGTCGACCTTAGAATTAGATCGTGATTACCAGTCAAAAGAATCGTCTTGATTGAGGCGTCGGATAAACGCTTCAACTCTCGAGCGAAGACCTTTTGGTAAAGTGGCTCAGGGGAAGAGGTACGATAAGCGTCGCCCGAAAAAAGAAAAACGTCTGCTTTGTTTTTAATTGTGTAGTCAACAACTCGTGTTAGAGCCTGGACGAAATCCTCAAAGCGGGAGTTCAATCCGGTCTGTGGATTCACGCGCCCATGACCCTCGCCGGAGCCAAGGTGAATATCGGAAACATGAATGACGTTGATGGTCATGTCGATATTGTATCGGATTTATGTAACGCTGCTAAAATTGGGGAAAGGGGTGAATAATGCGTTCACTGTGGAAGAATTTAACTCAAAGGCATGCCTGGCTTGTTCTGTCTGCATTTTTGTTCGTCTTGCCTGCTCAGGCAGTGACGCCGGAAGAGGTGGGCAAGACCATCAAAGATGCGCATATTCTGACGCCGGGATATGACGTTAAGCCCGTCCTGACAAGTGATTCGGCCTTAATTACCAGTTTTCGCAACCCGCAGGCATCCGACAAGGACTGCAAGGTTGATGCTGTTCTTATCACACGCAAGGTGATTGCCTTAGATCCGCAGAAGTTCAAAACGGTGGAAGTTTACTTCTACGACACAAAGAATCCAACGCAATACACCAAGGTAGCTGTGACTGCCGAAGATATAAATCGCTTTGGTGCAGGGAAGTTGAGCCAGGCGCAGTTGATGGATTCTGTGAATTTGATGCGAGGGCAGATAAAAGCCCAGGCAAATCCGCTGGGACAGTTTCGCCAGCAGAGCTACACGCAAATATTGCAACGTTCTGATGTAGTGCCGGGACCGATGGCAGCCGAACGCGCTCAGCTGCTTCGTCAGATAAGGCAACTAGACGGATCAAAAATAGATAAACGGCAGGTGCAAACTTTGTCGCAAAATTTTGTCTTAATTGAAGACCTGGCACGTTATAACCAACGCGACAGTCTGACCGCGCAAATTACCTTGCTCAAGGAGAGAATTGCGCAAATTGGTCAGGGAAGTATTGTGCCGCAAATGCGTGCTGGTAATTTTGCTAAGCCAGAAGCCGGGCAAATGAAGATGCAAGAGCAGGCACCGGATTTTGCTAAGAAGCAGCAACAGATGATTGATACCCTGAGGAATGAATTGGGCAGCGATGCGCCCAGCCCAGGACCATTATTGATGGAGCGTGCTAGAGCCGTAAAACGGATCAAGCAGATGCAACGCTTTGGTGTGCCGGAAGAAGAAATTGAACGGTTGATGAGTTCTTACCGCGATGTAGATTATATTGCTCGTCGCGGCACTGCTGATGAGGTAGCGAGGAAAATGTCGCCTTTGAACGACAAGATTGAAAACATAGTCCAGAGCCGTCAGCAGAACCAACAAAGAATGGACAAATCCCAAGACTTTCAGAACCGTGGCAGACTTCCGTTTGACGGTCCGACTGGAAAGGGACCTGGAGGAGAAAGACATTGGTAGAAGAAAGATCACATAAGTTAGCCAGGGGACAAACTGTCCGCTTGGGTATTCAATCATTGGCTCCCGGTGGCGATGGAGTTAGTCGCGACCAGGGCATTCCTGTCTTTGTGTCGCGCGTGGCACCACAAGACGTGGTCGAGGTGCAGCTATTCGATGTGCGAAAGAATTTTGCTCGTGGCGTAGTTGAATCAATAGTTGAACCATCTCCGCAACGGCAAGAACCTCCCTGCAAGTTGTTTAAGGTGTGTGGCGGCTGCCAGTGGCAACACATCTCCTATGAGTTTCAACTGCAAGCGAAGCAAGATATTGTTCGCCAAGCAATCAAACATATTGGCGGACTTGACCCGGATCTGGTGCTGCCTGCTCTGGCTGCCCAGAATAATTTGTACTACCGCAACAAGGCCCAATTCCCCGTCCGACATCCGCATGATTCCACGCGAATTATTGCCGGCTATTATGGACAGGGAAGCCATAAGTTGATTAACGTCAAACATTGCCCAGTACAGCCAGCAGCATTGGACGAAATGTTGGAGGCTGTAAAAGCAATTTGTGAACGCCATGGACTTTCTGCTTACGATGAGCGTTCACACAGAGGCTTCTTACGCCATATTCTGGGACGGTTTAGTTTTGCCACCAACGAAGTGTTGATTACGTTGGTGCTGAACAGTAGTGTGGATCATTTGCGAGAGAATGGTTTTGCGGACGAGATCCTCGGCGGATTGAAAATTGCTACGGTAGCCGAGGATGACGAAGGCGATCCGACAATTAGCGAGCACAGCGAAAAGCCTCGCTTTGATGGTGGTCATGGCAAGAAATTCAACCCAGGCAGGCTGAAACCGGAAACCATGGAGCGTATAGCTGAAGACTTGATGACAGAACTGCCCAAGGCGGTAGGTGTCTGCCTTAACTTGAATCCAAGCAAAGGCAATCGCATTCTTGGTGATACGACAATTTGCTTAATGGGTAGGTCGTTTATTACTGAAGAATTGAAAACTTCCCGTGCTGATCTCCCTGATCTGCTCAAAGGTGGTATCAAATTT
>SBAT01000249.1 GCA_005240105.1 Chloroflexota bacterium | reverse complement strand
GGCTCAGTTGGTAGAGCGTCTCCTTTGCACGGAGAAGGTCAGCGGTTCGACTCCGCTAGCCTCCAAATTTTTTCACCGAATCTAAAAACACTGTCCGGCTGGCTAGCCGGTCGGAGCATCTATGGCTGCTTGCCAACAGAAACTTGCACAGGTTATAATGTAACATGTTATAACGAGGTAGAGCCTATGAGTTTCCATTTGTATATTGAGCCGGAGTTGGAAGCCCAGGTTGAGTTTTTGTGCAAACAAACCGGGCGTAAGCGAAATGCGCTTGTGCGTGAAGCAGTACGAGAGTATGTGGAAAAACGTTTGGCAAAAGAATGGTCGGAGACCATATTTGATTTCAAGCCCGACCGCAATCTCCCTAGATTTGAGTCTTTGCGAGGCGATCTGCTTGCCGATCGCGAAAGTATTTTCAGTGACGGTGGGCAGTAATCATGTATCTTTTGGATACTTGTACTGTGAGTGATTTTTTCAGTGGATTGGGCAATACCAAGCAACGGCTAAGAAACACCTCGCCAGCAGAAGTGGCAATCACAGCTATTACCACCATGGAAGTTCATTACGGCTTTCGCCTCAATGCGGCAGTCGAACGAAAATTTTCTGCGTCCTTCCGAGGGCTGTGTGAGACGGTGACGGTTCTGCCATTTGATGATGCTGCTGCCATGGTGGCAGCGGATATCAGAGCATCTTTGAAAAAAACAGGCAAGCAAATTGGTTCTTTTGATCTTTTGATCGGCGCTATCGCGCTTTTGCATGACCATGTCCTGGTCACGTCGAATACGCGAGAGTTCGAAAGAATCGAGGGGCTCAAGATCGAGAATTGGCGATAAATAGCAGTCAATTACTTGCTTCCAGTGATACCATGCGGGCAAATGTAATGACTCTGCTCAGTTTTGGTCCGCTTATTGGTGTGTCGCCTTCACCCCAGAAGGTGCCGGCCCAGTAGCCTATTGGCACATTGTTATCCGACAAGATGATACGCACGACACCCATGCCTAGTCCATCGCGGTGCCTTTGATGAGCAGATGGAGGCAGATACTCTGGGGCAAAGTGATAGACCGACGAGCTGTCGATGACTGGTATCTCGAAATAACGATGACCGTAGTTTTGTTGAATGCTACTTGGGCGCCCGGCAGCCATCATGACGTGTCCAGTATTGCCGCCGGCAGAACTACCTTCTTGCCAGGCCATAATGTCGCCTTGTCTTAGATCCTGCCAATTGCCCACGCGCATCCAACCATCTTCCGGAGTATCAGGATCTAAGGTGGCGAAATATCTTGCCCATACTTTTGCTTGTGGATAACTCCAATCGGGTTCTCTTGAACGGATTATTTGATAATGCCTTGGGGCAATTGAATGGACGACATAGCTAATGAAGCCGGAGCAGTCGGTCCGTGCTTTTACCGTTCCATCAGAACCTGTCGTTACCTGTTCTGATGCCGGTACTTCTCGATGAACATAGTTAACAACACTTGCCTGATCAAAAATTGAGTCAGCTAATTTAAAGGCTTGGTCACTTAAGGAAATTTGTTGGGATAGCTGACTTTGAGTTTTTGGTTGGCTCTGCTGTTGAGTTCTTACTGGTTGGTTGGGTGGCGGCAGACTGGTAGCAGCCGCACGCGGTACGCGGTGATTATAAAGCCAGTGAATGGCGTGCAGTTCTGTTTCTTTGAACCCGGGAGTTTCTTCCGGATGTGGACTGATTGATAAAACACTGCCGCGTCCGTATCTAGCCAGTATGATGGCGGGAGAATTGATCATTACTCCAGGAGTGCCGCCATCTGCCACCACTTCGCTGCGAAAATACGCTAGCGGAGTAAAACTGTCGTCAGGTTTTTGAGTTGGTGGCGCAAATATTGGCCCATTCTCATAGATAAGTTTGATCCTGCTTTGATTGATGCCGAAGACTTCCATGCCGGCTGGTGTGAGTTCTATATCCACCAAGGGACCATTGTCCGGATCGACTCTAAACCAGTGCTTAGCGTCTGCTGTCACAACAGGTAGAAAACCTAAGTCAGTAGGTTCATTTTGTGAGGCGAGATAAGCTCCTGCACATACTCCCAGGTAAATGCCGCCATTACTTACAAATTGACGGATGTTATCGCGTGCTTCCTTGCCGAGGCTTCTCGACTCTACGCTGGCACTGCCGCCGGGTATTACTAGTGCGTCAAAGTTGGTAAGTACGCCATTGCGAATGTCATTGCTGTCCACTTTTTCGCAATAAATTGCTGGGTCATTACTATTGCGAAATTCCTTTGTGAATTCACTTGGCTCGGTGCCGCCACCGACAAAGAGAGCGACTTTGATCTGCCCGGCATCGGCTTGTGCCGCTGGTGACAAACAAACAATCAGGATGAGACTAATCCATATTAGGAGATGCTTTGTCATTGTTGAGTGATGGTTGAGGGAATAACAAGGGAGTCGAATGCCTGGCAGGCATCGGATAAAGCCATTTGGAACTTGCCATTGTTCATTGGATATTGGAGATTAGTTCCTTCGATTTGATAAGTGTCGCTGGTTCCCCAGGGATTGAGGATAGTCAGCATTTGTGTTTGTGGGTTGTAATCGCAGAGGCTCAGGCAGTGGTCTCCAGTGCCAATGCCAACAGGCATTGTTTCTGTTGTTGCTTTTGCCAGCATCATGCCAATGGAGCTACGTGATAATTTCTGGGGGTTGAGACTCTGATATTTTTGTCCCATTAGACATTCAAGTACCTGGAGTTGGCTGCCACTGTGTGCCACAACGCCCAGAGGCGTTTCCCGCCAAAATTGGGCTGTGTTATTTGCGGCATCACGAATGTGCGCTTCGCCAAGTGCCAAGATAGTTAGCCAACAGCCATCGTGTGGATCCAGGTTGAGTTGCGCCATAGCGCCGTGGGTAAGAGTAACAATTATTGGTTCATCGCGACCGCGAAACCGTAACTCGTATTGATTGTGTGCAATTTGCCTTATCGTTTGTGCAATGACATTCGGTCTTTTTTCAACAACTGCTTCCACCGCGGCAATCCAATAACAGTCTCCTGTTGGTCCTTGTTGCAGCCCTTCTAATGTTGGTCCCTTATTGTCGCCCCAGAGTTTGAAGCCGTTGGAATCTGTGTTTGATTGCAAATTGTCGAAAAGCTTTTTGTAGTTCTTGAGCACATTACGGAAAGTAAAAGTTGGTGTTTCTTTGAAAGTTGAATTGGATGCTAGAGCAGGATTGGTATCAACTTGAATCGTCTCGCCTTGAGCGAGTCGCGTTATGGAGTCGAAGCTGAGTCTATCGATAAAGCCGTGGGCGTGGTCGATAGTCAAAGCAAGCACACCTAATAGGACTGCCTGCCCACCGGTGACGGCAGGATTTCTTTGCAGTCTACCAATTTGGTGTATGGTAAGTGGACTGTCCGGGCTGCCGGTCCAATACGCGTAGTCTCCTTGTAGGATGCGCTTAAGTTGATCAATGGCTTCATCTTCTGATGCCGGTGGCGCAGCAAACGTCACGGGTCCTGGTTGAGCTTCATACAAGTTTTGCCCATATGCAGGTGGATTGCACATGGATACGAAGATAAAAGCGATCAGCAAAATATAGTGGGACATTCTGCGATTTATTGTGGATTCCTTGAGGCGAGACTCTGTACTTTCTGCTTTAGGTTTGTGTAGTTGTCGTGAAAGCCATATTGCAGCATTTCGTGATAAGCCTGCGTGTAAGAAAATTTGTCGGCTAGTTCACGATAAATGCCAACCATGCATCCAACTCTGTCGGCACCCAATTGGTCGTGGACAAAGACAGCGCCGTCAGCTGGATTTTCGCGGGCTGCATCTACGACATTCATAAATTGACAAACGTCTTGGTCAGAGGGAGCTTCGTTGGTAACAAGGGGAATGTTTACGTATCTCAGGTTGCGCCTTTCGCAAAGCTGGCGTTCTCCCTCCACTGCTGATGGGTCACAGCCGAGATTTACTACCGTTCTTACGCCCATTCTGTAGAGCGCATCTAGATTGTTTGCTGTTGGTTGACCGCCTCTGTAGAGAAAATTGTGGACCTGGTGGAAGTTAGGAATATTTGGCAAGACAGTTGGAGTAAACGAACATTCACTTACTTGACCGGCGGCACAGGTCGCCGGAGACGCAGGCTTGTTGACTTGAATTGATTGATAATACGCCGGTGTTTGATAGACTGGACGATCATAATCCCAGGGAGTCCAGTTGCGGCGCCAACGGCGATCGTTGTCTGAATTCCAGTTGTCCCAGCGGCGACTGGTGGTTGTCGTGTTGTCGGAATCTTCGTCGGGTGCGTAGTGGGCGAGTGCCTTGAGGGGAGTCGACAAGATCAGAGCCAAGCCGGCTGCCACTGCGGCTAGGCGGCTGAAGAAGTTTAAGGAGAACGTCGAACCGCTGCGGTAGATTCCTCGCTTTGCTCGGAATGACAAAGGTATTCTGTCCATACTTCTCACCTCTCCTCTTTCGGAACCCTGATTAAGTAGCTCGATGGTCGTATAACCAACGTAGCGCACGTGTAATCATTTGTTTTAAGCCGGGAGTTTTTTCCGGATGTGGACTAATTGCCAGGACCATGCCGCGTCCATATCTGGAAAGGATGATGGCTGGAGCGCCGAGCATTACGCCGCGCTCACCACCGTTTGCTACTACTTCGCTGCGAAAAAATCCTAAGGGCGTAAATGAATCATCTACCTTCTCGGTAGGTGGGGCAAAGATTGGACCGTTCTCATAGACAATGCTGATATTGCGAGTTTTAAGACCAAATACATCCATGCCGGCAGGTGTTAGTTCTACATCCACAGGTGTTCCGTCATCGACTCTGTACCAATGTTTTTGATCCATTGTTGTCAGCGGTAACAACCCTAAATAGTTGTCTTGAGCTTCTGATGAAAGGTAAGCGCCGGCACAAACTCCCATGTAGATGCCGCCTTCTTTTACAAAGCGACGCACTTCCGCGCGAGCTTGTGGTCCGAGACTAATTGCCTGTTTGCTGGCGCTGCCGCCCGGCATGATTAGTGCATCAAAGCCTTGCAGGCTGCCATCGGCAATGTCATCGCCATAAATAGTTTGATACTGGATTTCGTCGCTATTACTTAAGACGGTTTCAAAATTTTTCTTGGCCGGAGCCGATGCACCGCGGTCTTCAAAGAGGGCTACTCTGATTTTGGTTCCTGTGGCACCAGTTGAAGAAGCACATGCCAGGAAAACACATATATGTATGCAGATTAGAGCGAGGCAATCTGCAAAATATGCAAATTGGTCGGCTTTCAATCGCTTGTGAGGATTCAAAACGCCCATGCTATGCCTAGATCTATGTCCAGCCCTATCCATGCCATCACCCATATATAAGCCCAATAATCAGCAACCTATATAAGAAGGAGTCTGAAATAGAAAACTCTTATAAAGACCGTGGCTAACGGGCATCCGGATCTGTTATTATTGAAAGTTCGTCGAGGGATTAAACCCGAGGCGCGGCTGACCGGAAAGCCGAATAATTTTCGGTCTGTACTCTGAAAACTGCATATTGAGAATTGAATGTCTGTATAAAGAAGACTAATGTTTTGACATAGTCTTGCTCGATGCCCACGCCGGGTGTCGTGCAATGACGTTGGTCAAGCTACTAAGTGCGCATGGTGGATACCTTGGCACCAGCAGCCGAAGAAGGACGCAATAAACTGCGAAATGCCGCGGGGAGCCGTTATGGGCTTAGATCCGCGGGTGTCCGAATGGGGCAACCCCGCCAGAGTTAATGTCTGGCGACGGTCGACTGAATAAATAGGTCGAAACGAGGCAAGTCCGGGAACTGAAACATCTTAGTACCGGGAAGAAAATAAAACAAAACAGTGATTCCCTCAGTAGCGGCGAGTGAACGGGGAACAGCCCAAACCTCTGTGACGCAAGTCATGGTGGGGTAGCGGGACTCTATACGAGATGGGATGAGAATAATTGAAGTGGTCTGAAAAGGCCCGCCAAAGACGGTGACAGCCCGGTAAGTGAAAGTCTCTGAACCTCAGGAGTATCCCAAGTAATGCGGAGCACGTGAAACTCTGTATGAATCCGCCGGGACCATCCGGTAAGGCTAAATACTGACTGGTGACCGATAGTGAACAAGTACTGCGAAGGAAAGGTGAAAAGAACCCCGGTGAGGGGAGTGAAATAGAACATGAAACCGTGTGCATACAAGCAATGGGAGCACTATTAGATAGTGTGACCGTGTGCCTGTTGAAGAATGAGCCGGCGAGTTACCTTGTGTAGTTGGTTAAGCGGTTAATACGCGAAGCCACAGCGAAAGCGAGTCTGATAAGGGCGTTGATAATTACATGAGGTAGACCCGAACCCGGGTGATCTAGGCATGGCCAGGATGAAGTGTGTGTAACAATGCATGAAGGTCCGAACCGACTGATGTTGAAAAATCAGCGGATGAGCTGTGTTTAGGGGTGAAATGCCAATCGAACCCGGAGCTAGCTGGTTCTCCCCGAAAGGTGTTTAGGCACCGCGTTGGAATTAGCTTATGGGGGGTAGAGCACTAGTTCGGTGCGGGCGGAGAAAATCCGTACCAAATCGAGTTAAACTCCGAATACCCATAATGTATGTCCAGCAGTTAGACGGCGAGAGATAAGTTCCGTCGTCAAGAGGAAAACAGTCCAGACCACCGACTAAGGTCCCAAAATACACATTAAGTGATTAAGGAGGTGGAGTTGCATAGACAACCAGGAGGTTTGCTTAGAAGCAGCCATCCTTGAAAGAGTGCGTAATAGCTCACTGGTCAAGCGACTCTGCGCCGAAAATGTACGGGGCTAAAATGTGTTACCGAAATCGTGGAATTAATTTATTAATTGGTAGGGGAGCGTTCTGTTGTAGGGTGAAGTACGACCGAAAGGACGTATGGACGAAGCAGAAGTGAGACTGTCGGCTTAAGTAGCGAAAACATTGGTGAGAATCCAATGCACCGAAAGACTAAGGGTTCCCACGGCAGGTTCGTCCACGTGGGGTTAGTCGGGGGCTAAGCTGAGGCCGAAAGGCGTAAGCGATGCACAACGGGTTAATATTCCCGTACCACCCAAAAACCGTTATCAACTAAGTCGGGACGCAGTAGGCTAAATGAAAGGAATCCATTTGGACATGATTCCTCCAAAGGCGTAGCTAGTTGGGGTTGGCAAATCCGCCCTGGCGTTACAAAGTGAGGCCGAGTAAGGAAGACTCTACGGAGTCAATTTCATTGATGCCACGCTGCCGAGAAAAGCGGCGTAGTGAGGTTCAGGGTGCTCGTACCCGAAACCGACACAGGTAGTCAGGTAGAGAATACCAAGGTGCGCGAGACAACTCTCTCTAAGGAACTCGGCAAAATAACCTCGTAACTTCGGGAGAAGAGGTGCCCAGTTAGAGTGTAAGACTTAGCGTCTGAAGCTCGAGTGGGTCGCAGTGATCAGGCTCAAGCGACTGTTTAACAAAAACACAGGTCTCTGCTAAACCGTAAGGTGATGTATAGGGGCTGACTCCTGCCCAGTGCCGGAAGGTCAAACGGATCGGTTAGTCGTAAGACGAAGCTGAGAAGTAAAGCCCCGGTGAACGGCGGCCGTAACTATAACGGTCCTAAGGTAGCGAAATTCCTTGTCGGGTAAGTTCCGACCCGCACGAATGGCGTAACGATTTGAGCGCTGTCTCGGAGAGAGGCTCGGCGAAATAGGATTGTCTGTGAAGATACGGACTAGGCGTACCAGGACAGAAAGACCCTATTGAGCTTTACTGTAGGCTGAAATTGTGTGCGGGTTATATCTGCGCAGGATAGGTGGGAGCCTTTGATACTCGGATTTTGGTTCGAGTGGAGGCAATGGTGAGATACCACTCTGACGTAGCTAGCATACTAACCTCGTTCCATGAATCTGGGCGGGGGACAGTTTCAGTTGGGCAGTTTGACTGGGGCGGTCGCCTCCTAAACAGTAACGGAGGCGCCCAATGGTTCCCTCAGGTTGGTCGGAAATCAACCATAGAGCGTAAAGGCAGAAGGGAGCTTGACTGAGAGAGAGACATCTCGATCAGGGACGAAAGTCGGGCTTAGTGATCCCACGACTTCGCATGGAAGAGTCGTTGCTCATCGGACAAAAGTTACCATAGGGATAACAGGCTGATCTCCCCCAAGAGTCCACATCGACGGGGAGGTTTGGCACCTCGATGTCGGCT